>CAZIHB010000170.1:0-5407 GCA_964538535.1 uncultured Hyphomicrobiales bacterium
AATTGGGTTTAATATGAAAAAATATTTCAAAGCTTTGACAATTGCCGGGTCTGACAGCGGCGGAGGGGCAGGAATACAGGCCGACCTGAAGACGTTCTCGGCCTGCAGGTGCTACGGTATGTCGGCAATTACAGCTATAACGGTGCAGAACACGCTGGGCGTTACGGACATACACCCCGTGCCGGTGCCGATTATCACCGGGCAGATACGCGCCGTGCTTGACGACATCGGGGCGGATGCAGTAAAAATCGGTATGCTCCACTCTCCTGAGGTGATTCATGCCGTTGCATCAACGCTGAAGGAATACGGAATAAAAAAAATAGTAACAGATCCGGTGATGGTGGCTACAAGCGGAGACCGGCTGCTCCTTGAGGAGGCGGTGGACGCGCTGGTGAGCGAGCTATTCCCGATTTCAATGCTGATAACCCCAAACATACCCGAGGCGGAGATACTGCTGAAAATGAAAATCGAATCAGACGGCGACTATCTCGAAGCCGCGAGAGGCCTTGGTAAATTCGGACCGGTGGTGCTTTTGAAGGCAGGCCACCGCAAGGGTGACGTGCTGACTGATATTCTTTATGATCCCGTGGCAGATTCACTCTCCGGATACCCCGGCAGCAGAATATACACGAAAAACACGCATGGCACGGGATGCACCCTTTCCTCGGCCATCGCGGCTTATCTTGCCCGGGGTGAAAATCTCCGGATGGCCGTGGCACTCGGTAAAGACTATATTTCCGGTGCGATCGAATCGGGCGCGGACTACGAGATCGGGCATGGCCACGGCCCGGTGAATCATTTTTATAGATTTGGCGAGGAAGCGCAATGAGGTTCACTGATATGATGTACGAAAGCATCAGCGATGTCTTCGAGGATTATTGCAGGCACCCGTTTTACCTCGGGCTTGCCTCCGGCAGGCTCAAGCCCGACGTGTTCAGGCTCTATCTTGTTCAGGATTCTTTTTACCTGACGGACTACGCGCGCGCCGCGAGTGCACTTGCCGCGAAAGCCCCGGACTCAGAGCAGATCCTGAGTCTGCTCGAGATGGCTGTTGACGGGCTGAAAGCGGAAAAAAACCTTCACGAGAGTTTGTTCTTCAAGTTCGACGTCAGGTCCGGAGGAGAATATCTCGAGGGATGCAGGGAATACGGGAGGCATATACTCACCACGGTGAAGAACAGCAGCTTCGAGGTCGGGCTTTCCGCGCTGCTGCCATGCTTCTGGCTTTACGGCCTGAACGGGAAAAGGCTGCTAATGCACGCCTTAATGGACGGCAACCCATACTCTGATTGGATAGCAACTTATTCCGACGACTCGTGGGACGATTATATCATGCTTTTCAGGAATATGACCGATTCCGCTGCCCAGGCTGCGGGCAAAGATGACCTTGAATTGATGAGCCGGGCCTTCAAAACATCCTTCTATTGCGAGAAGCGTTTCCTGGATACGGTGTGGGCCAAGAGCTCGGTATTATCAGGCAGCAACACGTGATGAGCGGCGAAATATTTAATTTTTGAATATCATGCCGCTTCGCTTATATTACGAAAGTTGATAGCAGAGTGTGCAATTTAGAATTATCAAGGTGAAATATGCTGAATGACGAAGAAATTCTTCAGGGCGTGACTGACGCCATTGAGAAGGATATCAGGCCGTTTATCGAGGCTGACGGCGGTTTTATCGAGCTTGAGAGCATCGAGGACGGTGTGGTTTACGTGAAGCTGGCGGGAGCCTGCGCCGGCTGCCCGGGTGCTGCCATGACGCTGAAAGGCGGAGTGGAAAGGATACTATGCACAAAGGTGCCGGGAGTGAAAGAAGTGAGGCTTGCCAACTACAAGCAGTACTACAATCACTGATCAATCGCAGATCGATGATTGCCGGCGGTATCTTTTTTTTCAATGGATATAATACCGCTCAGTGCGGCATGAGAATATAAGCGGGTAAATAGAACGGGGAGCCTCAGGGCTCCCCGTGTCATTTTTCAAGCTTGCGCTTTCTTATTTCATACTTGCGCTTTCTATGCAAGGAAAGGAGTTTTTACTACTTCTGCTGTGAATTCCTTGCCGCGTGCCGCGATGTTAATCTTCGAGCCGGGCTTTGAGTATTCTTTTGTCACGTAGCCGAGTCCGATGGCCTTGTTGAGCGTGGGCGAGAGGTTGCCGCTTGTCACGTGGCCGATTTCCTTCCCGTCGGCCATGATTTTATAATTGTGGCGGGGAATGAACTTCTCGGCATCCATCACGAAGCCGACGAGTTTCCTTTTGGCACCTTCTTCTTTTGTCTTCACGACAACTTCCTTGCCGTTGAAGTCGCCTTTCTGCACTTTCGTGATCCATCCGAGGCCGGCCTCGATCGTGTTTGTGGTCTCGTCGATGTCGTTGCCATAGAGGCAGTAGCATTTTTCAAGGCGGAGAGTGTCGCGGCAGCCGAGTCCGACTGGCTCGATGCCGAATTCTTTGCCGGCTTCAAAAATAGCGTTCCACATCTTCACGGCTTCCTCGTCGTTGCCGCGGAAATAAATTTCGAAGCCGAGCTCGCCGGTGTATCCCGTGCGTGAGATGATGGCGGGCAGGCCGGCCATGCTGCCGGTTTTGAAATTGTAGAACTCGATATCGCCCATGAATGTATCGGTGAGCTTCTGAAGTGTCTCGAGAGATTTCGGGCCCTGCACCGCGAGAAGGTTCACGTCGTCCGACACGTTCTTCAGGTCAATGTTCATTCCCTCGGCATTCTTAACGCACCATGCCCAGTCTTTATCTATGTTGGCCCCGTTTACGACGAGCATGAAGAAATCTTCGCCCATGTTATATACCAGGAGGTCATCCACTATCCCGCCGTGCTCGTAGCACATGGCTGAATACTGCACGTTGCCTTTCGAGAGCTTTGAAGCGTCGTTAACGGTTATTTTCTGCACGAAAGCAAGAGCCTCCTTGCCACGCACTTCAAATTCACCCATGTGCGACACGTCGAAGACGCCAACGGCCTTGCGGACAACGTGGTGCTCGTGGATAATACCCTGGGGGTACTGTATCGGCATGACGAAGCCGGCAAATTCAACCATTTTGGCATTCAATGACTTGTGGATTTCAGTAAATCTTGTTGTTTTCATGATTCCCTCTGTTTTATCAGATAAAAAGCGAATTTATACAATCGGTAAGTTTATCAAGATCTAACCTGTTTAATTACAATATATTGCTTCATTTTTTCAAATTTTGCCGGCCCTATTCCCCTGATATACATTATGTCCTCGGGCTTCTGAAATTTCCGTCCGGCACGAAATTCCATGATTTTGAGGGCTGTCTTCTCCCCCACCCCGGGCAGTGACATCAATTCTACCTTCGAGGCAGAGTTGAGATCAATTTTGCCGGCCGGCACTTTTCCGCCGCCCTCCCGTGCGGGCGCGGGCACGAAGGCTTCCTTCCTCAAGAGCGTGTCGGCACGCGAGAGCTCGGGTATCGGGCTGCCCTTTATATCAGTGCCGACGAAGGCGGTCCTTTCCGTCTCGGCAAGGCTGTCAAGCGACTTGAAAACCGCTTCCGACATCACGCTTTGATCGCCCGGATTATCGGCCCGGCTCGCCGCCCTGCGGGCAATGGCCCCGCCGATCAGTCCTGCTAGAACAACAGCGACGAAGAGCAGTTCTGTCTTCGTCACGCCAAAAATAGTTTGAAGCCTTTCAACAACAGAGCGTTTAACCATAAATGCCCCGCCGGTATTTATTTATAAAGCGACTATTCTCAGCAGCCCAAAAATGCGGCAAAAAATGCTATGATAAAAAACGCGTCCCTGACTTTCTCAAAAAAATCCTTGGACTTCTTTCCGGATTTTGAGGACGGCGCCATGTTTTCGCTCTTCTCGAGCTCCTTCAGCATGTTCTTTTCCGTGCCGGAGAGCTTCGTAGGCACGAAGACGTTGACTATAATCACCTGCGAGCCCCTGCCGTAGGAGTTTAGCTTGGGTATGCCCTTGTCATGAAGTTTTATCACCGAGCCGGGCTGCGTGCCTGCCTCGATTTTGATTTTTTCCCTGCCCGCGAGAGTCGGCACCTCGATTTCCGTGCCGAGCGCCGCTTCAGGGAAGCTGATAGTCAGGTTATAAACAACGTCGTTATCCTGCCTGCGGAAGTGTTCGTGCTCCTTTTCCTGGATAACAACGATGAGGTCGCCGTTAGAGCCGCCTTTTTTCCCCGCGTTTCCTTTTCCACGCAGGTTGATATAGTTGCCTTCTTCCACACCCGCGGGAATATTCACGGTAATCGTTTCTTCCCCGGGCACCCGGCCGTCGCCGTTGCACTTGGGGCATCTTTCCTTCACAACCTGGCCCTCGCCGTTGCAGGTCGGGCACGTGGTGATATTGACGAACTGGCCGAACACTGACCTCGACACCTGCCTGACCTCGCCCGCGCCGCCGCACGAGGGGCACTTCTGCAGGCCGGAGCCGGCCCGGGCACCCGTGCCGCCGCAATCATCGCAGGCAAATTGCTTCTTCAGCTTGAGTTTCTTTTCCGCTCCCGCGGCAATCTCTTCCAGAGTGAGCGGCAATTTCACCCTCAGATCGGTGCCGCGCTCGCCGCGCGGCCTGCGCTGACGGCTTTGCCTGCCGCCTCCGCCGCCGAAGAAGCTCTCGAATATCCCGCCGCCGAATATATCGCCGAAGGCTGAAAATATGTCGTCCATGTTCGTGTACTGGTGGAAGTCGTTGCCGCCGCGCAGCCCCTCATGGCCGAACTGGTCGTAGCGGGCGCGCTTGTCCCCGTCGCTGAGCACTTCGTATGCTTCGGCTGCTTCCTTGAACATTTCCTCGGCTTCGGGGTTGTCCGGGTTGCGGTCCGGGTGATACTGCAAAGCCATTTTTCTATACGCGGATTTTATCTCGTCCTGAGAGGAACCCTTGGCAACGCCAAGCACCTCGTAATAATCCCTTTTTGACATTTTAAACCGATCTCCTGTCCGAAAAATTTAATTAGTCCTTGCTGCCGGAGGAAGTTATCACTTTTGCATGGCGAAGGACTTTATCCTGAATCATGTAGCCCTTCTGCACCTCCTGCACCACGTGTTCCTCGGGCAGGTCGGAGGGCATCATCATCACTGCCTCGTGCAGGTTGACGTCGAAGGGCTTGCCCGCGTTGCTTTCCATCTGCCTGACTCCCGCGTCCTCGAAGAGCTTTATTGCTTTCTGGCGGATCAGGTCCAGCCCGCGCAGCAGCGCGTCGTAGTCCGAGCTTTTGTTTCCGGCATCGACGGCAGTGTCCATCAGGTCGATAAGTTCGAGCATCCTGAAAAGAAGTTTCTCGTTGGCGTAGTCGATCATGTCCTGCTTTTCGCGCAGCGAGCGGCGGCGCACGTTCTCCAGCTCTGCAGCCTTGCGGAGCAGCTGGTCTTTCAGCTCTTCCTTCTCGTCCATCAATTTC
>CAZIHB010000171.1:0-5394 GCA_964538535.1 uncultured Hyphomicrobiales bacterium
TACCACTCCCGTCGGCGGCGGCATTCGCTCGCTTAACGTTGCACTGCGCCAGATTCTCGACCTCTACGTGTGCCTGAGGCCCGTCAGGTGGTTTCCCGGCGTCCCCTCGCCCGTAAAGAGGCCCGAGCTTTGCGACATGGTGATCTTCCGCGAAAATTCCGAAGATATTTATGCCGGCGTCGAATGGATGAGCGGAACGCCCGAGGCAGAGAAAATCGTAAAATTCCTGCTCGACGAGATGCAGGTGAAAAAAATCAGGTTCCCTGAGACAACATCCATAGGCATCAAGCCTGTTTCCCCCGACGGCACGAAGCGGCTCGTGCGCGCGGCCATCGAGTACGCTTTGAAAAACAACAAGCCATCCGTCACCCTGGTGCACAAGGGTAATATCATGAAGTTCACCGAGGGAGCGTTCAAGGATTGGGGCTACGAAGTCGCGGAGCAGGAATTCGGTGATAAGGTGTTCACATGGCGCGAGTTCGACAGGATCAAGGAAGAAAAGGGCAGCGACGCGGCCGAGAAGGCTCAGAGCGACGCGCTCGCTGCAGGAAAGCTGCTCGTGAAGGACTTCATCGCCGATGCTTTCCTTCAGCAGATACTGCTGCGCCCCGCCGAATACTCAGTCATTGCAACGCTGAACCTGAACGGCGACTACATCTCCGATGCACTCGCGGCAATTGTCGGCGGAATTGGAATCGCGCCCGGTGCCAATATTAATTACGTCACAGGCCACGCTATCTTCGAGGCAACGCACGGCACCGCGCCGAAATATGCCGACCTTGACAAGGTTAACCCCGGCTCGGTCATTCTTTCGGGCGTTATGATGCTCCAGCACCTCGGCTGGGATGAAGCAGCGGACATGATAGTTGCGGCACTCGAAAAAACTATAGAGAACAAAACGGTTACCTACGACTTCCACAGGCAGATGGACAACGCCACGTTGCTCAAATGCTCCGAGTTCGGCACCGCTGTAATCAATAACATGGAATAGCGCCGGCGGGAAGATTAATCATGACGAGCGCGGGGAAGAAAATTTCCTTCGCGCTCTTTTTTTTGTGCCTCGCGCCTATCATAATTTTCACGCATTTTCAAAGCTGTATTTTCCTGTTTAATCGTAATTTGCACGCGGATAATTTTGAACTTGGTGCAAATATGCGATTTTATGTAAAACTTGCCGCAATCTCAGCATTACTGGTATTATCAGCCGGGAAAATGAAATCAGAAGAAATAACAGAGAAATTTATAATTGAGAAGTATGGCCCCATTGCCGAGAAAATCACTAAAGCAGTGCTGGACGACACTCTCGCTTTCAAGCGCCTTGCCTTCATATGCGACAGGTTCGGCCCGAGGCTCAGCGGCTCTGAAGGGCTGGAGCAATCCATCGACTGGGCGGAAAGCGAGATGAAAAAGGACGGTCTCGCTAACGTAAGGAAGGAGGAAGTCCACACCCCTCACTGGGTGCGAGGCGAGGAATCCTGCGAGATGCTTGCCCCCAGGAAAGCACGGCTTACCATACTCGGCCTCGGCGGCAGCATTGCCACGCCGCCGGAGGGCATCACTTCCGAGATTCTCGTCGTGGAGAGCTTCGATGAGCTTGCCCGCAGGAAGGACGAAGCCCGTGGAAAAATTGTTGTTTTCGACGTACCGTTTAATAACTACGGCCAGGCGGTGCCATACAGGTTCACCGGCGCGTCCGCGGCCGCAAGGTACGGGGCTGCCGCTGTGCTCGTCAGGTCGGTCAGCCCTTTTGGAATGAACAACGCTCACACGGGAATGATGAAGTATTCCGATACTCTGCCGAGGATACCGGCCGCGGCCATCTCGATCGAGGATGCCGGGCTGCTCCACAGGCTGACTGAAAGCGGCTTCAGCCCGAAAATAAATTTGAAGATGTCTGCTCAAACTTTGCCCGACTGCCTCACGTACAATCTCATGGGCGAACTGCCCGGCAGGGAAAAAAAGGACGAGATAATAGCCCTCGGCGGGCACATTGATTCCTGGGATGTAGGCACAGGCGCGCACGATGATGCCTCCGGCTGCGTGGCCGACTGGACGGCTGTCAAAATCCTGAAAGATCTCGGGCTGGTGCCGAGGCGCACACTGCGTTCGGTGTTCTGGGCAAACGAGGAGAACGGGGTGCGCGGCGGCAACGCCTATTATGACAACCACAAGAACGAACGCCACGCTCTCGTGTTCGAGTGGGACTGCGGCGTGTTTCCGCCCTCGAAGATCGGCTTCACCGGGCCGGATTCACTTTTTGAAGTTATGAAAAAGTTTGCCCCATTATATGAAAAGATCGGGAAAATATCAGTCGAGAAGGGCGGCGGCGGTGTTGACATCGGCCCGATGATGCGCAGGGGCAGCGTAGCCGGGATGTCGCTGGGCACCGACGACCGGGGCAAATACTTCTGGTATCACCATTCCGCGGCCGATACCATCGATAAAATAGATAAGGATGATTTTGCCCGCTGCATAGCCGCGATTGCAGTGACTCTTTATGTTTACGCGGATCTGCCCGTAGAGCTTGCTAATTATAATAAATAGAAGGAAGGATTGAAATGACACGCGATGAACTCGCCGGAGAAATCTATAATGCCGCGTATATAACGGGCACGTTCACCTTGCGCTCGGGAGCCGTGAGCCACGAGTATTTCGATAAATACCAATTCGAGTGCAGGCCCGCGCTGCTCGCGGAGATTGCGGAAAAATGGGCTGAAAGGCTGCCTGAGGGGTACGATATGCTCGGCGCCCTCGAGATGGGCGGCATACCGCTCGCCACGGCCCTCTCGCTCAAAACCGGGATGCCTGTCGTGTTCGTGCGCAAGAAAGCCAAGCAGTACGGCACGGCCAAGGTGGCAGAAGGCATGGAAGTTGAAGGAAAGAAAGTGCTTATCATCGAGGACGTTGTGACGAGCGGCGGGCAGATAGTGCTCAGCGTTTCCGACCTGCGTTCGCGCGGTGCCATCATCGACAGGGCTCTTTGCGTGATCGACCGCGAGAGCGGCGGCCCGGAGGCCCTGAAGGAAGCGGGTATCGAACTCGAGCCGCTATTCACTATGACTGAGCTGAAAGCAGCGAAGTAAGCGCGAAGCTGCTTTGCATTGAATTATTAAAAGGCACGGGCAGTCCCGTGCTTTTTTTATTCCCTGCCTGCCGGATAAGATGACATGATCTTCAGCAGATTATGCAAGGATTATTTGTCCGTGCATATGTTGCATTAATCACCGCTAGACCACTTGCAATGTTTCTGCAGAAATCAAAATCGAATTTCATCAACTGCAATTATTTATCCTGATATGAATGCCGTACTAAAGTATTGCAGTTGCATATACTTACGTCGGCTGCGAAAAAAAGTTTAATAGCGCGGAATGAAAAATATATTTGGATTGAAAAAACTTGATCTGTATATTAATGAAGGATCGAGAACAAACTTTCAAGTAATCAGCCGGGTGCTTATGATTGCCCAATAAAAAGCCGGAACATTGTGGGCCCCGGCATCGTGATCACAGACGCGTTTTGAAATCAAAACGATCCGCTTACACGCAATAGACAGTTGCAAAAATAAGCAGGATTCTTGATGTTTCAAAGGAAGTATTTGTATTGGAAAATTGCAATAATTCACATTTAGGACAGAAAAAGGAAGACTAAAATGAAGCTTTCTAAAAATTTCACTAAACTGATCGTGTTTTGCTTCGCTATTGCAGCGTTTGGATTATCGCCATTTATAAGCGCATTTTCCCAGTGGGAAATTCGCACAAACACGCAAAATTCTACTTGCATGTTTAACGACGGCGCCCTGCTCTATACAGGGCACTCCAATGGCTTAACCGTGTATGATTTCAACACAAAAGAGCATAAATACTTCACAACAATCAATTCGGATTTGCCCGGAAATTACGTGAATGCTTTCCTCAAACTGGACGACGGCTCCGTGCTTGTAAGCGCGAATCATGGTCTCGCAACGATTAAAGACGGCGCTGTTTCGCTTGATCACGCGATTTGCAAAAGCTATCCGGACAATGATGCACGCTTGCTTTATAAAGACAACGAAGGCAATATTGTAACTTTCTCCTCGCATAAAGTGCATAAATTCAACGGCAAAGAGTGGAAAAGCTATGATATAACGCCAAACGTAATATCAACTGTGAATTTCGAAATAATGCGACTTGATTTTCACAAGAATCAAATCATTGCCGTATTTAACGATATAACTTCCATGCCCGCTGCTACTTACTATTCCGGCAACTATTACCAGAATTTTAAAATGGCAATAATCGGCGATTCAGGAGTCCTCAGGACTCTTGAATCCAACAGCGATTTCCCTTATTCAAATGGAAATTCAATATCAATTACTTCGTTTGGGGACTCGCTGCTTATGCAAAACCTTTATGGCGTTTACCTTTGGAATGATTTCATCAACAACCCCAATTCCTGGGACAAAACTAATATATTTAACGCCGGTACGCTTTCTCCTTACCTTTATGGCGGCTTTACAAAAGACAAGGCCGGAAATTTGCTTTATGTCTTGTCTAACAAAAATAATGACACGATGCATCCCGCAATATTTAATGTCAATACAAGAACAGTAACCGAATACTTTAAGGATAATGCCAATATAAAGATAACAGGTATGAACGTAAGCGACGAGGGCGACATCATCGCCCTTTCGGCAGATACGGTATATCAAAAAACTCAAACAGGCTGGACGGGAAAATCAAGGAAAATTTCCGCGTTGCCTGAAAAATTATTCTATTATTTTCCTTTCAAAATAAATGGCAAAAGCTACGTGACCATATATTTAAACGCCAGCAAAGATCCGAAAGTGATGCAGGATTTCCCATTAGGAACAATTTACTGCATCGAAGATTCCAGCGTGATAAAGCCGTATAGCTATACTTACCCATTTTCCAAAGTCGGGCCGTTTGCCGTAAATGAATTTGGCAAAGCTGTTTATACCTATTACCAGGGCGTTGATTATGAAACCGACTCGGCAATGGTCAGGCTTACTACGAATATACTACCTGCAACATTAAATGCCTGTTCGGACGGCAATGCTTATTTCACCGGGCGCAGTAAAGATGGAAGAACTTTAGACTGCCCCTACTTAACATCATGGAAAGGTAACGAGCTGATAAATATCGACATGGGCTTTGCAGACAGGATAAAGCCAAGAATTGAAGGGTTCGCCGATTATAAGGATTATATCTTTGCCCTCGGAAGTTATCGGCTGGATAGTGGCAGTGCGCAGAATTCGGTTAAGAATTTATATATTTCCGCTTATAATAAATTAACCAAGTCTTTAAGGACGTTCGACAGATCGAACTCTGATATGTTAGATTCGGTTCAAACTTACCTATACCCTGCATTTGCCGTTCAGGATGAAAATACATTTTG
>CAZIHB010000172.1:0-5369 GCA_964538535.1 uncultured Hyphomicrobiales bacterium
TCAGGCAAAGCCCCGCGCCATAGCAGGCATAAGCATTTTGGTCATTCTGCTTCAATGTTGATGTATATACCTGCAAGGCTCCGTCCAAGTCACCCGAGGCATACATCAGGTCGCCCGTCAGGCAGAGCACCTCGTCCAGCCCCACGCCAAGCGTGAGGCCGCGCGCGCATCTTTCGTGGTTGTTAATGGAAATTGTCACTTCTTCAAGTGCTGATGTGAAGTCCTGCAATGCCGAGAAATACACGGCTTTCACGTAGTGAGCCTCGCTGTTCAGCGGATCAGCCGTTTCAGCCGAATCAATCAAAGCCGCTGCCGCCTCGTAATTTCCGGAATTTATATTGATAAGCGCCGAGCGCAGCATGGAGTGCCTGCTAAATCTCACATCGGGATTCATCCCGATGGCGCGGGCGAATAGCTCGAGAGATTTTTCGAAATTGCCCAGGTTAAATTCCTCTTCGGCCTCGCCCGCCACAATGTATGCATCCGACGCGACCTCGAGTGTTTCTGAAGCTTTCGGTGAAATATTCAGCCCGTAAAGCTTATCGAGCCTTGAGATGATAATTTTCGCGGCTTGCGCCCAGGTGTGATATTTTCTTGCCTTGCAGGATGCTATCATACCTTTCGTCGCAATCATGTGCCTTGCCCTGCCGATCGCTGTCAGAATCGCCCCGAGGGCTTCCTCGTCGGGTTCAAGCAGGAAAGCCTCGCCTGTGAGCGGCTTGCCGTCAATTGCCGTGCCGACTGATTTTCTTTCCGCATCGATAAGCCAGCCGACGGTTTCATAAACGAAATCTTCCGTTGCCCCACCCCTCGTGACAACAACCGGCAGCCCGCAAGCCATCGCCTCGAGTGCCGGCAGGGAGAAGCCCTCGCCCCGGTAGGGCGATACGAACACGTCGCAGGCGCGGTAAAGCGATGCCATTTCTTCTTCGGACAGGTCTCTGTCGATATATTCAATCTCGGGCGTGGCGGGATCAGCCGCGAACTGCCTGATCTGTTCCCTCGCCGTCTGATTCCTGTAGAAAGAGTTGCCGCCCATATCCTTAATCACGAGGCACACATCGTCCTCCCTGCTGAAATTGGAGGCATAAGCGCGGATCAGAACATCTATCCCCTTCCTGTAAATCGTGCCGCCGACGAAAAGAAAGCGCAGCCCCTTTCTCGTGGCGAGCGGGTACTTATCCCCGCCGGGCCTGAAAATCTCAGGGTCAATGCCATTAGGCACCACCTGCACCTTGTTGAAATCCAATCCGGAATTAATAAACGCGTTCCTCGAGAAATTCGATGGAGTCCAGATCTCCGCGGCACTGCGGAATATCTCCGCGAAGTCGCGCCTCAGCGTCGTGTATTCCCACGGCTGCATGATGATCCACTTCGCGCCGCGCGGCGGCTCGGCCTTCGGCGGCCACTGGTGACGCACCCACACGTAGGGCAGGCGCGAGATCTCGTCATCAACCTCGGGTTTGTATCTTATGTCATTCTCGCGGAGAGGTTTGTATTTTTCAGATATGGATGGGTCGAAGGTGTCATCCTCGTAGGGTACTATCGTCACGTTATACATGCCCGTCCTGATCAGGTTCGTGCAATGCTCCCTGTTGACGAGGGCAAGCGAGTGCCATACGAACTGCGAGCCCTCCCATACCACGTTCAGGCACGGCATGGCTTTCCGAATTTCGGCGGGAAGACGGCTTTCTTCGGCCGCGGGCTTCACTGCTTCTTTCCCCGCGGAGCCGCTCCCGATAACTTCCTCCAGAAGGCCGAGGTCAATTTCCTCATCAATTTTTTCCGCAGTGGGCGCCTCCCCTCCCGGGAAACATACTTCTTCGAGCAGGCCGAGGTCATATTCAACCTCACCCTGTTCAATCATGGCTGCTGCCGCAACTCTATCGGATGGCAGCCCCGCCGGCCTGGGCCTTTCAATTTTCAATTGCAGACAGGCAGGCGTCATATCCTCGTATTCATCGGAAAATTTATCCGGCGTGACCTCCGGCCGGCTCTCTGCAGCGGCATGAATTTCCACGCCCGGCATCTCGGCGGGGCACTGCCCCGGCGATTGAGCCGTGTCAATCTGAGTGCTTTCGGCAGGCTGCTCTTCCATGCCGAAATCAAAATCTGCAAATTCCGATGACTGCTCTATCACTTCAGGCGGGCAATACGACTCGTCGGCCGCCACGGTTTCAATTTCGGATGGTTTTTCAAAGCCGAAAGTCGGCTGGCCATAGTTCGCCTTTTTGGATTTTTTCATGGCCCTGACGGTCATGTTCAGGTTAATGTACGTTTTGTCCTGAGGCAGGTCGTGCTCCTCGATCTCGGTTATATCGAATCCGGCCTTCTCGAGGTGATACCTGATTGAGGACTCGTCGAAGGCCACGCAGTGATAATCCCCCGGATTGGTCTGCCCGCCGAATATCATGTAGGAAGCCACGTCGGCATTCCACTTGCCGGAGACGTAGGCATCAGCCTGCAGCTTCAGCGAGGGGCAGCGTATGATTATCTCGCCTGAAGGCTTGAGCACCCTGCACCATTCCTTGAGTATGGCGGGCACTTCCCGGTGTGAAAAATGTTCGAGCACATCGCTGGCGAGTATGAAATCGGCAGAATTATCGGGCAGGGCTATCTCGCGTATATCCATGCAGACAACGGCGGGATTATCGCTGAAAAGATCGATATTCACGAAGCCGTCCCTGACGTCGCGCCCGCACCCGAGATTAAGCAGGAGCGGGCTCGGTAGCGGATCGGGCATAGCGCCCGTGGCGCCCGCGTTCGAAAACCCTGTTTCCTGGTCTTTCCTGAATCTCAGCCTGTTCATCCCCATGTTTGCCATTTCAATCCCCAACAAGTATAGAATACGCAATGTTTATGCTTGCAAATAACATGCCACAGAGTCAGGAAATTAAATAATCACAAACGTACTCCGCTATCGCCAGGGATGATGTCAGCCCCGGCGATTCGATGCCGACGAGGTTGATAAACCCCGGCAGCCCCCTCGCGCTTTCCTCACTGATGATAAAATCTCGGAACCCCTCGCCTTTTGCCTGCAATTTTGGGCGGATACCGGACTGATCGGGATAAATATCCTCAGGTGAAAGGCCGCGAATGTACCTGCCCGCTGCCATGTAG
The DNA here is from genome assembly GCA_964538535.1 of uncultured Hyphomicrobiales bacterium. Taxonomy (GTDB): domain Bacteria; phylum Bacteroidota; class Ignavibacteria; order Kapaibacteriales; family UBA2268; genus CAZIHB01. Next base: position 3,121 of record CAZIHB010000172.1, read on the forward strand.
AATTTTTCTCTCAAATCCGGCGCTACCGAGTAGTCGCGTACGCGGTTGTCCAGCCAGGCCGTGTCGGGGCCAAGCTTAGCCTCGCCGGAGAGGTCTTTCGTGACGTGAATGCCCAGGCCTGGCGAGTTCTGCCCGTTCACTGGATAGACCAGCCGGTTTATGGCCCGGCCAATACGGCTTGAAAGCCTGAAATAGTGCCCTTTGCACCAGGATAGGTTATACCGGTTCCTCATGATATCGATGCCCGAGGCTCCGGCTGTAACATCGGAGTCAAGCCCTGTGGAATTGATTACAATATTGCTCGTGATGGCGCATAGTTCGCCATCAGGCGTTCTTATATTTGATGAATATCCATTGCCTGTCGGCTCGCAATTCAGGAATTCATGGCAGAGGGCTATGTCCGCTCCCCTCTCTTTCGCGGCGAAAGCCAGCGAATCCATGTAGCCGTGCGCGTCTATTATCATCGTCTCCGGCGAAATAAATACCGATGATGCCCTGATTAAGGGCTCGCTCGCGGCAAATTCTCCCGCCGAAACGAAGCTCAGCCCTTCCACGCCATTCTCGCCGGCGTTGGCATATACCCGCTGCAATTCATCCTCCTCGGCGGGGTCAATAGCTATCACGTACTTGCCGATCCTCGCGTGCGCCACCCCGCGCCGCACGCACCATTCGCTCAGCATCCGGTTGCCCTTCACGCAGAGCCTTGCCTTAAGAGACCCGGGAGGATAATAAAGCCCGGCGTGGACAACCTCGCTATTGCGGGAGCTTGTCTCCATGCCACAGGCACGATTCCTTTCTATAACCACCGCGGGCAGCCCGCGTTCCGCCAGCCTGGCAAGCAATGCCAGCCCGACGGCTCCGCCGCCCGCAATTACTGCAAAATAATCCATATAGGCCTTTTGATCAGAAAAAAAACGGAAAAAATACCATAAATTTGTATTTAAGTTTTTGCATTATATAAAGAACATTATGACAGGAAGAGACACGATAACTGCTCTTGCCACACCACCCGGGGTGAGCGGGCTTGCCGTTATCAGAATATCCGGCCCCGATGCCGTAAAAATAGCAGATTGCTGCTTCAAAGGCAAGAGGCTTTTGCTCGAGAGTGCTTCCCACTCGGTGCATTTCGGCAATTTTTTTATCGGGGATGACTTCAGCGACCAGGTGACAGCCACAGTGTTTAAATCACCAAACTCTTACACGGGCGAGGATGTTGTTGAAATCGGCTGCCACGGCGGGATAATTCTTTACAGCCGGATAATAGAGGAAATAATAAGCAAAGGTGCGCGCATGGCAGAGCCGGGCGAATTCACGCGCCGTGCCTTCCTGAACGGCAGGATGGACCTCACCCGTGCAGAGGCCGTCGCCGACCTGATTCACTCCGTCTCCACCGCGTCCGCTCAAGCCTCGGCAAGGCAGCTGAACGGCAGCATGACAGACAAGCTTTCGGCCGTCAGGCAAAAAATTCTCGACATTGCCTCGCTGCTGGAGCTGGAGCTGGATTTCTCGGATGAAGATATAGAATTCGTGGATAAATCTGAACTGAAACAGAGGATGGCCGAGGCTGAAAGCTACTGCACCACACTTGCTGATACTTTCCGCTCATCCGAGATATTGAGATCGGGGTATTTCGTTTCAATAGCCGGCTACCCGAACTCGGGGAAGTCCACCCTGTTCAACTCGATGCTCGGCAGGAACAGGGCAATAGTAAGCGAGGTGCCGGGTACGACACGAGACTACCTTGAAGAGACCATACATCTTAACGGCCTTGCCGTGAAGTTGACAGATACAGCCGGGCTGCGCGGCACAACGGACATGATAGAAATCGCCGGTATAAAGATGGTAGAATCTGTCCTCGAGCAATCGAACATGATAATCGTTTTGAATGACATGAGCGATTCTATTGAATCGAGCAATCCGCTTTATCATTCTCTTGTGAAAAAATACCCGGAAGCGGAGGTTATCCTCGTTCAAAACAAAATCGACATAGCCGGCGATTCTCTTCCCGATCGGGACGGGATATTCGTTTCCGCGAAGGAAGGCAGCAATCTGGAAGCATTGAAAGAAGTGATATACGGATACGCCCTCGAATCCGTATCGAGAGTGGCCGATGCACTTGTGAACCAGCGTCAGGCAATTCTGCTCAGGAATGCTTCCGCGGCTTTGCGCCAGGCATCCGAAGCGCTTGACCTCGGCATGGAGAACGAGATTATCTCCATTGATATACGCAACGCCACGAGGTGCATAGG
>CAZIHB010000173.1:0-5360 GCA_964538535.1 uncultured Hyphomicrobiales bacterium
GGAAACAAAGATGATGCACTTTGGCCGATGCCTACGTTCTCGGTCTGGGCTTTTGCGGAAATGGTAATGAAGAAAAGAATTATAAAAATGGAAATAAAATTCTCAATTTTACTTATGGCCACTATCCCTTTTTGATATAAAAAGTACATATTTGGTCCCATACACAATCATACTTTAACATTCCTCACCAATGCTAAAATATCCGGTATTCACCAAATAGTAAATAAGTAGATATACTGAATTTATCAAATTTCCGGTATCAGTCTTTTTCGGTATTTTTGGCTTCGGGATTATTCATCACTGCATATCTTATCAGGCCGGCCGTATTCTTGATGCCGAGCTTCTGCATAATGTTGTATCTGTGTGATTCTACTGTCCTTACGCTGATGCTCAGGGCGTCGGCAATCTCAATGCTTTTCTTTCCGATTGCCACGAGATTCAAAATTTCCTGTTCTCTTTTCGTAATTACTATCGATTCGTTAGTAGTATCAGTCTCAACGGAAAATTTATTCTGTAATAGTAATATAATCGACTTACTAAATACTCTTTCCCCGAAAATCACCTTTTTCAGTGAATTAATTAGCTCTTTTGAGCCTACGTCCTTCGCGAGATAGCCATCCGCCCCTGCTGAAAGTGCCTGCTCAAGGTGGCTTGAATCCTCGAAAGCTGTTAGCATTACAGTGAACGTGTCCAGGCCGGATCTCTTTATCTGCCTGACGCACTCGATGCCGTTCATAACGGGCATCATTATATCGAGAAGCGCGATATCGGGCTTGTGATACTTCACAAGCTCCAGAGCATCCCTGCCGTTCGATGCTTCGTCCACTATCTTAAGCTCTTTATCGACTGACAACAACCTTCTCAGCCCTGCCCTCACCACTTCATGATCATCAGCCATGACTATTGTTATCGGATTGGCAACATCGTATATCATATTTCACCCGCCCCCCTATTATCAAAACCTATTAAACGAAATTAGCGCTAATTATTTTATTTTCCCTTCTCCTTTCCTCCACAAGGCAGGCGACATATCGCTTGCCATCCGCCAGTCGGCCCGCGGAGATAAGGACACCGTGCCGACCTTCACTCCGTCCGGAATAGCCGACCTTTTGAATTGGCTCGAGAAGAATCTTTTGTAAAATTCGGCTTGCCATTGCTTTATTTCATCAAACGTATATTCGTCTTCGAAGGCAATTGATGCTATTTCAGCCAATTTTTCCGGCATGAAGCCCCGGCGCATGAAATGATAGAGGAAGAAATCATGCAGCACGTAGGGCCCGATGCTTTTCTCTGTCTCCTGCAATATTGTCTCGTCCTTGTCCGGCGGCAGAAGTTCAGGTGAGATTGGCGTTTCGGCTATATCATTCAGCACACGGGATGTTTCTCCCTTGAATACTTCCTCGGCATACCATCTGATTATGAATTTCACCAGGGTCTTGGGAATCCCTGAATTAATCCCATACATCGACATATGGTCGCCGTTATATGTGCACCAGCCCATCGCCAGTTCCGAAAGGTCGCCCGTGCCGACGACAATCCCGTTCACCTGGTTCGCGATATCCATAAGGATATGTGTCCGCCTGCGTGCCTGCCCGTTCTCATATACAACATCATGAACGGCCTCGTCGTGGCCGATATCCTTGAAGTGGGCCCTGACGCCGTCATTTATCGGAATTTCTCGAATGCTGACACCAAGCTTCTCGGCAAGAATGATTGAATTGCTCTTCGTGCGTGATGTAGTGCCAAAGCCCGGCATCGAGACGGCATGAATACCTTTCAGATCCCACCCCGCCCTTATAAAACCATGATAGGTGCTTAGCAGTGCCAGGGTGGAGTCGAGTCCGCCCGATATTCCGATAACCACATTTTTGCAGCCGATGTGCTTCAATCTCGTAAGCAGCGCCGTGGACTGCAGTGCCACAATTTCCTCGGCATTATCGCGCCTCTTCTCGTGATCCTCGGGTACGAAAGGCGTCCTTGAATATTTCCTGAAAGTGCATAGAACTTCGGGCTCGTCGAATTCAAACGCTACCTGCCTGTACTTCTTTTCTGCGCGGCCGAATCCGAATGAAGTATTCTTTATTCTTTCAGTGTTCAATGATTCTATATCTATATCAGCATATATAATACCGGATTCAAACTCGAACCTTGAGGATTCAGAGAGGATCACGCCGTTTTCCGCCACCATGCAGTGCCCGGAAAACACGGTATCTGTCGTTGATTCGCCGGGCCCCGCGCTTGAGTAGCAATATGCCGCGAAGCATGACGCGGAGTGGCTCATCACAAGCCGCCGCCTGTAGGCTGCCTTGCCGAGATACTCGTTGCTTGCCGAAAGGTTCATGATCAAATTTGCCCCCGCGGTTGCACTATCGGAAGACGGCGGCTTCACTGCCCACAGATCTTCGCATATTTCGAGGCCCACGGCAAGCGGCATCGTGTTATGACGGAAAAGTATGTCCGTGCCGAAGGGCACCTTCACGCCGCAAATATCTATTTCATCAGACTGCCTGTCCCTCTCTGAGGCGAACCATCGTTCCTCGTAGTATTCGCCATAGTTACATATATAAGTTTTAGGCACGGCACCGAGTATTTTCCCGTCGCAGATAAAGAATGCACAGTTATAAAGCCTTCCGTCGGAAACCACGGGAGCACCGATGACAGCAGCAGCCCCCGATTCTGCCGTGCTTTCCGCCACATTGATAATCGCTCCGGCCGCGGCATCAAGCAGCGGCGCCTGGAAGAACAGATCGGCACATGTATAGCCCGTCAGGCAGAGCTCAGGGAAAAGAACGATCCTGCAGCCGTTTTCAACCGCCTTATTCAGAAGCGAAATAATACGCCCCGTGTTGAAATCGACGTCTCCCACCCTGCATTCAGGCGAAGCCGCCCCGACTCTGACCCAATTGAAATCCGAAAGCTTCATTTATTTCTCAAATATTTTACTTTTTAAACATGCAAAATATTGAATTTACGCAAAACAAAGAAATACTAATCGTTATCAATATATCGATTTTTATTTATTATTACTGCTTCTTCTAAGCGGAATTTTTCAAGCCATTCATTTACTGTTGATATTTTCCCCGAATATGTGGCACAAATATTGTTATTTTACCTTAAAGATTCGGCACTGAAAATCTAATACTCTCCAAGTATCTGATTTTTAGCCCGAATATGCTTGCCCGGCCGCCTGAAAAAACTTTTTATCGGCTTGGCGGGCTTGATTATTTGCGGTTAAAATTGTCATTTTGTCTTTAATTGGCTAATATTGGGAAATTAAATGTTCGATCTATCAAATCTTACGGAATTAAGCCTGATCCTGAATGAAGTGGTATCGGGACGCAGGCCTTGGCAGGACGCATGGCAGATTGCTCTTGCCGCCAAGTCCGAGGGCAACCTGAGAGTGCTTGATGCGGCTTGCTCTGCCGTTGGTATGGTCAATCCCGGATTCTGGTTTGCAAGGGAGCTGCCGAAGCACGCGCGAGGCTATTACGCTCAGAATAACCAGGATGTTTTCGTCGAACAATTCTTTTCGAGATTTAAGCCAAAAAGCAAAAGATTCGTGGAAGTCGGTGCTTTCGACGGCATTCACTATTCAAATGTCCGCAGGCTGGCCGAAACTTACGGCTGGAGCGGCATTTCGATAGAGCCGGCGGCCGTGAACTTCAGAAAGCTCAGTGAGTCCTACACCGGTTTTCCCGTGAAATGCTTCAATTATGCAGTTTCGGATAGCTGTGGCAAAGCAACTCTTCACGTTTCGAGTTACCCGCATCTCCCTGAATGGGGATCCGACGTTGCAGGCATCGGCACCGATGAAATGAGGAAATGGACCGAAAAATACAGTGCAGAGTGGCACGAAGAAGAAATTGAGTGCAAGACTCTCGATAAAATTCTTTCCGAAAACGACTTCGAGCAATTTGATTTTCTCACGATCGACACCGAGGGCAATGACCTTGCCGTGCTGAAAGGTACTGACCTGACTAAAATCAGGCCTTCGCTCATTATTGTTGAATACGGCAGCAGCAGGGATGAAATCATTGATTATGTTTCCTCCGCCGGATACCAGCTCTTTCTTGATGACGGCCAAGATCTCTTTTTTGCCCTGCTCACTCCGGACAACAGCTTTAAGGCTGTCAATAACTATTTCGTTGCCGGTGGAGCCCCCCCCTACAAGCTTATCCAGGAAGATGTAACCAATAATCTGCATAAAATGCTCGGGCTGCCTGCAGAACGATTGCAGCGGATAGTTATTATCGGCGGGTACAAAGGTGAAGAAATTCCTGCACTGCTCGGAAGCTATCCTGATTCGGAAATCGTGGTGTTTGAACCCAATCCCGGGTATTTTTCCGAGCTTACGGCAAAATTCGGCAGCAACGGCAGGGTGAAATGCTTCAGGCTCGCTGCATCCGACACGGACAGCGAGGCAGACTTTTTCGAAACGAACCTTGAGGGAGCCGGCTCGATGCTGCCGATCGAAACGGGTTCGAAAGCAGCTGATGATTATAAGATAAAGAACACCGAGAAATTTAAGGTCAGTACCGTCAGGCTGGACAATTTTGACTACCTTCGGGATAAACCGGTTGACCTCCTGTGGATTGACGTTCAAGGTGCTGAACTGAAAGTGCTTCAAGGCGCGGTTGATTTGCTCGGCAGGACTTCCGCGCTTTTTCTCGAGGTGTGGGCATCTAAGACACTCTACGCTGGCCAGGCTACATTTTACGATCTAAATGATTTTCTCGCGTCCAGCGGCTTCGAGCTGACCGGCATGGGGCTCGACATTGCTCTCGGCAATGGCTCAGGAAACGCGCTCTGGATAAATAAAAACATTGCCGCGCCCGCGGTTAAGAATATTGACTACATTGATTTCTTCGGCCTCGGTGAAGGGCAGCAGCCAACATATTCCGGCAAGCCCGAGATTCCTTCACCTGAAGAATCAGCCGTTAAGGTCCCGGCCACCGCACAGAAAATACCTCCCAAAATTGTCGGGCTCGTGCCTGCAAGAAATGAGGCAGGCATCATAAGCCAATGCCTGAGATGCCTTGCAAAATTCACCGATGCAATCGTATATCTTGACGATGCCTCCGATGACGGCACACTCGAAATAGTAAAATTACTTGCCGCCGAGTGCAGAATTGAAAAAATCATCGAGAAAAAAGAATGGAAACGCGACGAGCCGGGAGACCGAAACGCGCTACTCTCCGCCGGCAGGGCAATCGGCGGCACTCATTTTATCGTGCTCGATGCCGACGAATTATTAAGCTCGAACCTGCTCGAAAATAATCTGCTGCGCGATGCAATACTGAAACTCGAGCCCGGTGACTTTCTGAAATTAAACTTGATTCAGCTCTGTAGAAGTATTTATC
>CAZIHB010000174.1:0-5356 GCA_964538535.1 uncultured Hyphomicrobiales bacterium
AGGAAAGGCCCTGTATTCGCGAACTTCGTCCTGGCCGACGAGGTGAACCGCGCTCCCGCGAAGGTGCAGAGTGCCATGCTCGAGGCAATGCAGGAAAGGCAGGTGACGATAGGCGACACCACGTTCAAGCTCGAGGAGCCCTTCCTCGTGCTTGCCACTCAGAACCCGATCGAGCAGGAGGGCACTTATCCACTGCCCGAGGCACAGCTGGACAGGTTCATGCTGAAGCTCGTCGTGGGCTATCCGACGCGGGAAGAAGAAAAATTGATTTTGCGCCAGAATTTAGCCATGGAATTCCCCACACCGAACACCGTGATCCGCCCCGAGGACGTGATGCGGGCCAGGGAAATTGTGAAGGAAGTTTACATGGACGAGAAGATAGAGCAGTATATACTGGACATAATATTCGCCACGAGGTTCCCCGATGAATACGGCTTGGGCAGGCTCAGGCAGCTAATTTCATTTGGCGGTTCGCCCCGCGGCTCGATCAACCTCGCCCTGGCGGCTAAGGCATATGCTTTCATAAAGCGCAGGGGCTACGTCATTCCCGAGGATATCCGCGCCGTGTGCCTGGACGTGCTCCGCCACAGGATCGGCCTGACATACGAGGCCGAGGCGGACAACATAACCAGCGAGGACATAGTGAACGAGATACTGAATAAAATTGAAGTGCCGTAGTGGTGAAAATTAAGAGGCAGCGCGATGGATAAGCATGAACTGCTTGCAAAAGTCAGGAAAATTGAGATAAAGTCGAGAGGCATATCGCAGCAGGTGTTCTCGGGCGAGTACCAAAGCGCTTTCAAGGGGCGCGGAATGGCATTCAGCGAGGTCAGGGAATATAATCCCGGCGATGATATCAGGCTGATCGACTGGAACGTCACGGCGAGGCTGAACCACCCGTTTATAAAGGTGTTTCAGGAAGAGCGCGAGCTTACGGTGGTGCTGCTCGTGGATATGAGCGCCTCGCAGGGCTGGGGCACCTCGGGGATGTACAAGAGGGATCTTGCCGCCGAGCTTTGCGCCGTGCTCGCCTTCTCGGCGCTGCAGAACAATGACAAGATCGGGGTGCTGTTCTTCAGCGACAAGATAGAGAAATTCATACCGCCCAAGAAGGGCAAGAGCCACATATTGCGGATAATTGCCGAGCTGCTTGATTTCAAGCCCGAGAATAAAAGAACGGATATTGGCGGGGCGCTGAAATTCCTCACGAACGCGCTGAAGAAACGGGCTATAGTCTTCCTGATCTCAGATTTTTACGCGCCGCCGTTCGAGCAGGCCCTGAAGGTAGCGGCGAAAAAGCACGACACGATTGCCATAGAGATATACGACGAGAAGGAAACCTACATGCCCGACGCCGGGCTGCTGCGCGTCGTGGATTCGGAGACGGGCCGGGCCGGGTGGCTGGACACTTCCAGGCGCACGGTGAGAGAGGCTTACGCGGCCGGCCGCGAGAAGAAGCAGAAGGAGCTGGAAGTCGTGCTATCGAGGAACAAGGTTGACCTCGTGAAAATTCGCACGGATATGTCGTATATCGCCCCGCTGCAGAATTTCTTCAAAACGAGAGGCCGCAGGCCATGAGGCCGGGGCGGCTACGGATTTAAAATATAAAGGGCGTTGATATATATATTCAGATATATTATCTTTACGCCCGTGTAGTATTGTTTCAATTATACGGATGACGGCATAGCATGAGCATGAGATACCTTTTTTGGAGCGGAATTTTATATACCGCCATTCTTGGTGTTTATTTTCCCGGAATGTATCCTCTGAACAAGATAAAGGGCGGGGGTGCGGGAGACTTCATTACCAAAGAAAGAATAAAATATGAGTACATGAGGCTCCGCGATCCGAACACGGGCCTGATACCCGCCAATATCAAGCATTACGAGACCGAGTACGTCAGAACGCTCGCCCCCGCTGAGGGAAAGACAGCATACTCGAAAATACAGTCTGCCCGCTGGGACAGGCGCGGGCCTTTCGAGGTCGGTGGCAGAACCCGCGCGCTCGCAATCGACGTCAGCAACGAGAACACGATGCTCGCGGGCGGCGTCTCGGGGGGAATGTGGCGGAGCGACGACGCCGGCCTGAGCTGGAGGAAGGCCACTCTGCCGGGTCAGCTGCACTCGGTTTCAGCCATAGCGCAGGACACGCGCGAGGGCAAACAGAATACGTGGTACTATTGCACCGGCGAGCTCTGGGGCAATTCCGCCTCGATCAACGGCGACGGCATATTTAAATCCACTGACGGCGGAAACTCCTGGAAGCAGCTTGCCTCGACGGCAACACTTGCCCCGCAGTCCTGGGATAATAAATTTGATTATTGCTGGAATATTACGGCGAACCCGGCGGCCCCGGCCGACCGCGACGAGGTCTTAGTGGCCACGGCGCTCGGCGGGCTTTACCGCACGACGGACGGCGGTGAATCCTGGACGGCAGTGATGGGCGGCAGCGGGAACGGCTATTCTCTCTTCAGCGATATTGCCGTGACTTCAAAAGGCATCTTTTACGCCACCATGAGCCAGCGTTCCGGCGTAACGAACGCGAACTCGGCCGCGATGGGTATATATAGGTCAGTGGACGGGGTTAAGTGGGTGAATATCACTCCTCCCGATATGCCCGAGAAATATAACAGGATCGTGATCGGCATTGCGCCCTCGGACGAGAGCCAGGTCTATTTCGTGGCTGAAACGCCCAACAGCGGCAAGATGACGTTCAACACGCTCGGCGACACGCTCTGGCACAGCCTCTGGAAATACACGTACATCTCCGGCACGGGTGAGGGCGAGGGCGGTAAGTGGGAAAACAGGTCATACCAGCTTCCGGCACCCGCACTGATCAGGGGCCAGATGAATTCCCAGGGATCATACGACCTCGTGCTGAAAGTCAAGCCAGATAACCCCGATGTCGTTTTCATCGGCGCCACCGCGCTCTACAGCACGAAGGACGGCTTCAAAACCGACAACTACAGCTGGATTGGCGGCACCTGCCCCTTCGACAACTGCTCTTATGAATGGAGGTACCCGAATCATCACGCGGACCTTCACGCGATAACATTCCTGCCATCCAACCCGAACGTGATGTTCACGGGATCTGACGGCGGGGTGCACAAGACAATGACATGCATGGCCGACACGATGAATTGGATATCGCTGAACAACGGCTATTTCACGACGCAATTCTATTCCTGCGCGATTGACCACTCGCCCAAGGGCGATGAAAGAATCATCGGCGGGCTGCAGGATAACGGCACGCTGCTCTCGCACGATCCGGACATTAACAAGCCTTGGACAGTGCCCGGCAATGGTGACGGATTCCACTGTCTCGTGCCTGACGGGGCCGATTTTTATTATACTTCGAACAATTCCTCCTATCAGCCGAAAATAAAAATATTCAGGGTGAAGCATGGCACTGACGGCGTGAACACGATCTCGACGAGAATTGACCCCATCGGCGGCCGGGACTTCATCTGGAACACGCCCTTCGTGCTGGATCCGGGCAATAATAATATCATGTACCTTGCAGGCGGGAAAATGGTCTGGAGAAACAACGACCTCTCCACCATCCCGTTCGTGAACTCGAAGGACTCGACTTCAATCAACTGGGACAGCCTGCCCGGAACAAGAACACAGGGGAACATCACTGCAATAAACATATCAAAGAACCCTGCAGGAGTGCTCTACTACGGCACGGCGAACGGCAAGGTCTATAGGGTTGACAATGCCGGCACCGGCCTGCCCGAGGCCAGGGACATCGGAATGAAGAGCTGGAGCGGCTACGTGGGGTGCATTGCAATCGATCCCGACAATGCCGACAACGCGTTCGTTTCTTTCACGAATTACGGAATTATCAGCATCTACATGACAACAGACGGCGGTGCCAACTGGACGCCGGTGGCCGGCAATCTTGAAGAAGAACCCGACGGAACGGGTGCCGGCCCGGCCGTGAACTGGGTGCAGATAGTGAAAACAGGCGCGGGAAAACTATACTTTGCCGGGACGAGCGCGGGGCTCTATTCAACTGCATACCTGAACGGCAGGAACACTGCCTGGGAGCCGGAGGGCAGCGACGCCATCGGCAACATAGTGATTGATATGCTCGACAGCCGCGACACTGACGGCTTCGTGGTTGCCGCCTCGCACGGCTCGGGTATGTTCGCCGCGAAAATCAATTCCATGCCTCAGGCACCCGGAACGACAGTTCTGACTGCACCGGCCGACCTGGCCAAGGCAATCCGCGACACCGTCACGGTTCGCTGGCAGCCCTTGCCCGGCGCGGTGATGTATCGCCTGCAGCTGGCCGAGGATGCAGGCTTCACAAAAATCGTGAAGGATGAGGAAGGAATCCGGAAGGCCGCCTTCACACTCTCGGGGCTTGAGCAGGGCTGCAAGACATACTACTGGAGGGTGGCCGCGCTCAATTCTGCCGGCTACGGCGGGTTTACCGCAGCGTGGAGCTTCAGGACTGCCGTGCGCGCACCGCAGCTGATATATCCCGAGAACTCGAAGGAAAACGTGACTATCGAAACGCCGCTGAAATGGAGCAAGGTTGATGAAGCCGTTAATTATCACGTTCAGATGTCGAAATCATTCAGCTTCACCAAATTCGTGCTCGATACTATAGTCCCCGCGGAGGGAGCCGGCATGAAAGTGTCCGGACTGGAAATATCCTCAAGGTATTTCTGGCGTGTTTCGGCCATCGATGCAGATGGAGAGGGCGTGAACTCCGACAGGTTCTACTTCAAAACTAAGAGCGAGACCTCGGTGATTGATCTTGAAGGCGGCATACGTATAGCGAACTTCCCGAATCCCGTGGCAGGAAAATCGCGCGTGGAGTTCTCAATCGAATCTGCCGACAACGTCGTGCTGACGATCACGGACACACGCGGGGCGCTCGTCGCAAGGATATTCGAGGGATTCCTGGCGCCCGGCGGCCACAGTTACCCGTTTGACGGGAGCGCGTTCGAGCCGGGAGCATATTTTATTAATCTGAAAATCGGCGACAAACACGTTACAAAATCGATGCTTATAGTACGTTAAATGAAGGTTCGTTCGGAATGAAAAGACTCGTGATGATTATTGCGTTTGCTCTTGCCTGCCTTCTGCCTCTGAAGGCAGGCGAGATCGATGCTTCCGCTTCGCTGGACACTACGAGAGGGCTAATCGGAGACAGGATCAATCTCAGGCTGAAAGCGGAATTTGACAGGAATATTCGTCCGGTGTGGCCGGCTGTGCCCGATACACTCGGCAAGATTGAAATTACCGGGCGCGGGAAGATTGACACTGCAATAAACGGAAACAGGCTGACCCTGACGCAGAATTTCTCTATAACAGCTTTTGACAGCGGAACCTACGAAATA
>CAZIHB010000175.1:0-5334 GCA_964538535.1 uncultured Hyphomicrobiales bacterium
CTGATATACTACGGGCTCTCGATGGGCCTGGCATTGATGGGGGTGATTCTTGTCTCGGGTTCCTTATCGCTTGTTGATATTGTTCACGGAAAGAAGGCATGGGGCGGGTGGAGATGGAATGTTTTCATTCAGCCGCTGGGATTTATCATTTTTCTCGTGTCATCATTCGCCGAGACTAACAGGACACCTTTTGACCTGCCCGAGGCCGAGCCGGAACTCGTGGGCGGCTACAACACTGAATACTCGGGGATGAAATTCGGCATGTTCTTCCTCGCGGAGTATGCCAATATCACAACTTCATCCGCGATAATCACGCTGCTGTATTTCGGCGGCTGGTCCCTGCCCTTCAATCCGAGTGCTCTTGGCCTCGAGCAGGGAAGTATTGCCCTGGCTCTTCTCCAATTCGGAATTTTTCTTCTGAAGGTGATGTTCTTTATTTTGTTCTTCATATGGGTCAGGTGGTCGGTGCCGCGATTCAGGTACGATCAGCTAATGAACCTGGGCTGGAAAGTTCTGCTGCCCCTGGCATTGCTCAACGTGGCGCTCACTGCCGCGGGAATATTGATATTGTAATTAAGGGGAATCGAGTATCTTTGTAAAAAAAATGTAGTGGTGCGGAATGAACGAAAGGAAGAATTCGGAAGCAGAGAGGCTGACATTCCTGGAGAAGCTTTATCTGCCGGAAATAGCCAAGGGGCTGGGTTTGACTTTCAAGGAGATTTTCAAGCCCAGGTTCACGAGGCAGTATCCCGAGGAGAAGTGGGAACCCACCGGATCATACAGGGGGCGGCCTGTGCTTGTGCTCGAGGGTGACGGCGAAAGGTGCGTGGCTTGCGGCCTGTGCGCGCGAGTGTGCCCCGCCTTGGCAATTGAAGTGCAGGCAGGTGAAACAAATCTCGAGAAGGAACGTAAACCCGTAAAATTTGAGATTAACATGCTGCGTTGCATATATTGCGGCTTCTGCGAGGAAGCCTGCCCCGAGGAAGCAATCGTGATGAGCAAAGACTACGAACTCGTTTTCACAAGCACTGAGGATGCGATACTGGACAAGGAGCGCCTGCTCGTTCCTGCTGAAAAGCTGAAGGAGCGGCTGGAATTTCTCCGCGAATACAGATAGAAATTTATTGAAGTGATTGATCGCGCGGCCGGGATTCCGTGATTCGGCGCGGTTTTTCGCTTTTTAATACAATTACTGCAACTTTATACATTATTTCAGGCAGGGGTTTATGAAAAAAATGTTCCGCTTTCAGGTCATAGCCGTTATTGCGGCTGCGGGCTTAATTACCGGTGTCCTTACCGGGTGCGGCACGGGGAAAAATGAGGAAACCAAAAAAATGGAAGAAAAACTCAAGACTGTGATCAAGGATTTCGAATCCAAGATGAAGCCACTCACGCGCGACGCCTACCGCGCCTATTTCGAAGCTTCAGTGGCGAGCAACGATGAGAACTGGAACAAGTTCTCCGCGCTCGATATGAAAATGAACGAAGTGCTTTCCAACAAGGAAGACTTCAAGAAAATCAAGGAAATAAAAGAATCTAAGCTCGTTAACGATCCGATCCTGAAACGGCAGATGGATCTGATCTATCTTACTTACCTGAGCAAGGCAATTGACACGAACAAGCTTAACGAACTCTCCAAAATGCAGACAGATATTGAGAAAAAATATTCCAAGTTCAGGGCAAAAGTTGGAAATAAAGAATATACCGACAACGATGTGGAAGAAGTGCTGAAGAATTCGACTGAGCTTGACCTGCTGAAAAACGTCTGGACAGGGCAGAAAGAAATCGGCAACGTGGTGGCCGGTGATATCATCAAGCTTGTGAAGAAAAGAAACGAGGTGGCAAAAGAACTCGGTTTCAAGAATTTCCATGACATGAGCCTCAGGCTCAGTGAAGAAGACCCTGATGAAATATCGAAGCTTTTCGATGATCTGGACAACCTGACAAGGGATGCCTTCAAGAAAGAGAAAGAGCACATGGACCAGGTGCTCTCGGCGAGGCTGAAAATAAAGCCGGAAGAGTTGATGCCTTGGCACTACCAGAACAGATTTTTCCAGGAAGCGCCGAAAGTTTACGATATTGATCTTGATCAATACTTCAAGAACAAAGATCTTGTCGGCGTTACCGAGAAATACTACAAGAGTCTGAATCTGCCGATCGAGGATATGGTTGCCAAGAGTGACCTCTTCGAGAAACCGAACAAGAACCAGCATGCCTACTGCATTAACATCGACAGGGATGAACCGGATATCAGGGTGCTTTGCAACGTTAAGGACAACAACGAATGGGCCGGCACACTGCTGCATGAATACGGCCATGCCCTTTATGAGAAATTTTACGATAAAAATCTGCCCTGGACTTTGAAACAGCCGGCGCACATCTTTACGACCGAAGCCATTGCCATGATGTTCGGCAGGCTGCCCAATAATGCCCAGTGGATGAAAGAAATGATAGGCCTCAGCGATGCAGACAAAGCCAAAGTTCAGGAAGTTGGCTCAAAGATGCTTCGCCTGCAGCAACTCTGCTTCAGCAGGTGGTCGCAAGTGATGTACAGGTTCGAAAAATCACTTTATGAGAATCCG
The DNA here is from genome assembly GCA_964538535.1 of uncultured Hyphomicrobiales bacterium. GTDB lineage: Bacteria > Bacteroidota > Ignavibacteria > Kapaibacteriales > UBA2268 > CAZIHB01. The sequence goes on from CAZIHB010000175.1 coordinate 2,583, forward strand.
GATCAGGATCTGAACAAGCTCTGGTGGGATCTCGTGGAGAAATACCAGATGATCAAGCGCCCCGCCGGAAGAAATAATCCGGATTGGGCCTCTAAGATTCATATTGCCACATCACCCTGCTATTACCACAATTATCACATGGGCGAGCTCTTTGCCTCGCAGCTGTTCTATACTCTGGCAGACAAAGTGCTGAAAACAAACGATTATGCAAACGTCACATTCTATAATCATCCCGAAGTTGGAGATTTCCTGAAGAAGAACGTTTTCGGGCCCGGAGCAAAATACGAGTGGAACGACATGATCGAGAGAGCTACAGGCAGCAAACTGACTGCTAAATACTACGCGAAGCAGTTTGTAAACTAATTTTCGCGACGCGGAAACACAGGAGAGGCCGTTCGATTTCGTCCGGCCTCTTTTTGCTTTTTGGATTGCCGCTTTATGGTTAGTTTGCCTGAAATTTATTGCAGTATTATACAAATAGGAGTCGAGTTGAGATTATCGAAGAAAGCTATTATTGTTTTATTTCTGACCATATGTTCTTTGAGTAATCTGACGGCGGATGGTAAGGATTTACAGTCTCTGAAGAAGAAAATTGAGGATTGTTACTATACATTCGATACGGGCAGGCTGGAGTCAGTGCTGAAAGAAGTAACAGCCTCGAATGCGAAAAATTCCCACGATTGGCATTATGATTATTACGAGGCAATACTGCGCATCCAGCTGGGGAAGATCTACTATCTGCCAAACTCGAAACTGGCATACAGCCACTTTGATAAATCGATAGATTGCCTGCTGAGGGCCAAAGAAAAAAGCAAAAATCCTGAAATAGCAACTCTGTTATCGTGCGCCTACGGGAAGAAATCGTCATTAGCGCCGATAAAGGCGATTTATTTCGGAATAAAGGCTAAAGATTATATATATGAAGCGCATAGCGGCAAATTTGAAAACGCCAAGCTCTACCTGACAGCAGCCATACACATGATGCACACTCCCGAGAGCTTTGGCGGAGATAAAAAAAAGGCGCGGAATTATCTCAATAAATGCCTGCAACTGAACAGGACATATCGCGAAAGCGATCCTTACGTGATAAGCTGGGCAGAAAATGCTGAGGTTTATGCATATATGGCGCAGCTTGACATACTTCTCGGCAACAAGGAATCAGCCGGAAAATACATGAAAAAATCCCTTGAACTGCAGCCGGACTATGGATTTGTTAAAATTGATCTTCAAAACCAGCTGAACAAAATGAAATGATGGAAGCAAAGATAAAAAATTGTTCGATCACGTTCGAATCCGGTTTGCCCGGGCTCATGGACGAAATGGCATGCAACTGCCATATTCTGACCGATGAGAATGTGCATCGCTGCTACGGGCATTTGATGCCCCAAGGACGGGCTATTATCATCCCGGCAGGCGAAAGTTCCAAGAATTTGCAGACCGTTGAGAGCGTGATAAAGCAGCTGCTTGCCGCAGGCGCGGACAGGAAGAGCCGGCTGATCGGGTTCGGCGGGGGAGTCGTTACCGATATTACAGGCTTTGTGGCATCGATTTATATGAGGGGAATTGATTTTTCTTTCATTCCGACTACACTTCTCGCGATGGCAGACGCCTCAATCGGTGGAAAGAACGGGGTGGACATCGGCCCGTTCAAAAATATGGCGGGCACGATAACTCAGCCCCGGGCGGTTCGAATATATCCCGAGCTCTTAGCCACATTGCCGAAAGTGGAATTGTCATGCGGGATGGCAGAGGTGATAAAATCAGCTATTATCTCAGGAGAAAAGCAATTCAGAAAGCTCGAGGAGTTGGAACTTGCATTCGAAGATCCTGATTTTGAAGCCCTCGCGGATGTTATTTTTGATGCTGTCAGCCCGAAAGCATCGATAGTAGAAAAGGACGAAAGAGAAACGGGCGAGCGCAAAAAGCTCAATCTCGGGCACACTTTCGCTCACGCGATCGAGGTAAGCCATGAGATGCCTCATGGCGAGGCCGTGGCCGTGGGACTTGCCGCCGCCGCAAGAGTGTCCGAATCTCTCGGCATTGCCTCACCCGAAATAAGAAAGAGAGTAGAAGGTTTGTTGGGCAAGTTCCTGCTCCCGACAAGGATTTCGGCAAAGAGAGATGATTTGAAAGGATTTATTCTAAAAGATAAAAAAGGATCTGCCGGCAATATCGATTTCGTAGTGATGGCAGATATTGGAAAAGTGGAAGTGACAAATCTTCCTGTTGATGTTCTTCTTAGCCTGATGGAGGAGAAATGAGCGATATATGTTTCTGCATTGGCAGTGTCAGAATTTCTGCTGCCATGGAGTTTGTAAAAAATCATGATTTTATTGAGATAAGGCAGGATCTTGCCGATTTCAGCGAGGATGATATCTGGCGTTTGATAAAAAAGTCGAAGCGGGTTATTTTTACTCACAAGCAGGGCACATGCTCCGAAGAAGAGCGTCTGCGATATTATCTGCACGCGATCAATTGCGGTGCGCACATAGTGGATGTTGAGGCCACCGAACGGGATTTTATCCTTGAAAGGATAAAATCATTTGCGCACTCGAGAGGAGCCAAGATCATATATTCAAATCACTTGACGGGAATCCCGAGAATAATAAATGAAGTAAGAGCAGATATGTATAACTATTTTTTATCCGGCGTGGATTATATAAAGTATGCTATCTGGGATCTGGATGGTAAGGCACAGGATTTTATCGATAAGCTTTATAAAGAAGATAATGTTAAAGGCCGCCTGATTGCA
>CAZIHB010000176.1:0-5333 GCA_964538535.1 uncultured Hyphomicrobiales bacterium
CCTCGCTGATTTTCCCGGCTTTCCCGGCGGAGGGCTCCGACTCGGCAATTACTTTAATAGGCTCGGTTGTGAATTTTGCCATGTCGAGTTCTCCGGTTGCCGGCACGGCAGCAGAAGTCTTCTCGGTGAACTCCGGGCTTGCGGGTGCTTTTTTCACGACGCCGCCCGACTTCTTGGTCAGCCTGTCCCTGATGGTCTCAATATTGCTGAGAAGAACGGTGACGACGGTCTGATCAATCTCCAGATCATGATTCCTGACAGAATCGAGAATTGTCTCCATCTCAATCGAAATTTCTTCAATCTCGGAGAAGCCCATGAACCCGCTGTTGCCCTTCAGGCTGTGAACGGCGCCGAACGTCTCGCCCACAAGCTCGTAGTTGTCGGGGTCTTTTTCCAGGATGATGAGGTTATTCTCCGCGGTGTCAATCAGATCGAACGCGCTTGTCAGGTATTGATCCAGCAGGTCATCACTGATCAGGCTTTCCGCTGCTTCTCCCGCGGGCTGCGGCTCGGGTTCCGGCCTGGGCATTTCCAGTGGCTGATTTTCAACCTTCAGGGCAGCCGGCTCCCCGCCAGTGCGGGCAGCCTCTTCAGCCTCGGCCGCGGGAGGATTGCTTTCCTCCTCGAGCGACAGGTTTATATATTCAGCAGGCACAGGATTCTTCACCTTCTCAATTTGGTCTCGCAAAATCAATATCATGTCGTCAGCTTCTTCACCGGCGCTCACGTCAGTCATTTCCTCGCTTACCCTGCTTAAAAGGTCGCGAAGAAAATCGAATGTTGAATATATAACGGAGATTGTGTCTTCCGTTTGAACACGGTTTTCACGCCTGATAATGTCAAGAAGTGTTTCTGCTTCATGCGTCACTTTGTGAATGACCTTCATTCCGAAGAAACCTGAAAGGCCTTTTAATGTATGAAACACTCTGAAAATTGCATTGACAAACTCCGAGTTGTCTTCATTCCTCAGATTTTCAACGATAGGCTCGTTGGTATCGAGGGAATCGAATGCCTCGGAAACAAATGATTTCAGCATTTCCCGGGTTTCATCGTCAATCGCGTTCAGCTCGAAATTATCACTCATTTTGCAACCAAATTTTTATTTCAAATAAATTTGCCTTTTCCCATTTGTTTGATCTCTATCTCAAACAACACGAATCAATATAATATAAATTTTCCATATTAAACGGCAAAATTAGGATAGGCTCTATTTTTTCGTGCTGCCCGCGCTACCTTACGCGCCGTTTACGCCATATCAATCTTCCCCGCACAAATCTTCTATCGGCAGGTTTATTCATTACTTTAACAAAACGGTGTTTGGGTGGAAAATTATTTAATCTGCTGCATCCCGCGTGATGACTTGCCTGATCTCGTCTATTTTCTTAGAGTATTCCGCTGCTTTTTCGGGATACATCTCCATCAGGCGGCTATAAGCCTCGATTGCATTGTCATAAGCACCCTGCAGGCGGTAGATATTGGCAAGCGTCTCGCTGACAACTGCCGGGCTGCCGGCGGGATATGGCTCCTCGGCGGGCTCTTCAGGTTCCGGCTCGGATGATACCTCGCGCGTTGCCTGAGGTATCTTCGCGTTCTCGAGCTTGCCGGCAAGCTTCAGAAAGGGATCGTCATCGATTGTGGCTTTCCCGGCCGGATACTTGTCCCGGAGCGATTCAATCACGTCTATGCTGTGCATCAGGCCGATGCCGGGCCGCTTGAATTCAAACTCCTTCCGGGCTATATCCTCTACCAAAAATTCCAGTCCGGGTATCAGGCCGATATCCGAAGAATCCGGGCCGGCCGGTGCTTCGGCTTCCCCGGTGCTCATTGCCGTTATCAGATCCTTCAATTTCGGTTTGTGGCGCTTTTCGATGGTTATTTTTTCTTCGGCCAGGGCCGCCGGCCCGGCATATGCAATGGATTCATCATCTTCGGCCGCATCCATCCCTTCAGCGTCTGTCCCTGCTGAGAATTCTTCAACTTCGGCAACTCTGCTATCGTCCCAGAGCAGCTCTTCGAGCGGCGTCTCTTCGAGCGATGACTCTTCGAGCGATGACTCTTCGAGCGAAGACTCTTCGAGCGAAGACTCTTCGAGCGGCTTATCATATGAGGCGGGGGCTTCTTCTGCAGGTGCTGTTTCACTGCCGCCGAACGCGATTTTCCCCATCTGCTCCGCCTCCTGCGGGGCTATCCTCCCGAATCTCTCGAAATTCCCTGCCATCTGCCTGATATTTCTCTGCGCCGGCGATAGCTCGACGGCGGCGCGTAGTGCTTCACCGGCCTTGCCCGCGTCTCCTGCAGCCTCGTATGCTCTGGCAAGCACTGCAAGAGCAGTCGGATAGTCGGGGTATTGTTCCAGCCCTTTCCTGCATAAATCAATTGCTTCCCGCGTGAAACCCGCGAGAAGCAATTGTTCAGCTTCTACAGCAAAAAGTGGGCTTATATCATTCATATCAAACCATTTTTCGTTTCAAAAGAAAGATAATAAAGCGCCGGAATATGTCAGTCAGCAGATTAATCTCTGTCGGAAGAGCCTCCGAACAATCTCAAAAGCATCAGGAAGAGATTAATAAAGTCGAGATAAAGGGTTAAAGCACCCATTATCGCGCTTTTCGAAGCCATCGCACCATCTTCATACTGCAGGTAGTGCATTTCTTTGATCTTCTGCGTGTCCCAGGCAGTAAGGCCCGTGAAGACTATTACTCCGGCTGTGGATATCAGAAAATCCAAGGCTCCGCTTCCGGCAAATATATTCACAACAGAAGCAATAATTATGCCGATTAATCCCATAAACATGAAACTGCCCACACCGCTCAAATCTTTTTTTGTCAGGTAGCCGTATAAGCTCATGGCGCCGAACATGCCGGCCGTTATCAGAAATGTGTTTTGAATGGCAGTATCGGAATAGCGAAGAAAAATGCTCGAGAGCGTCACGCCGGTGAGGATCGAATAGCCCAGATAGCAAAGATTGGCTGCTATCGTGCTCATCTTTTCTATCCTCGCGGCCAGCGAGCCGACGATCAGAAACTGCACGACAACAAGCCCTATCATGATATAACTGTTCGACAATAAGAAGTCGAACAGGCCGGTGGACACCACGGCCATCGAGCTGAAACCCGTCAGAAGAAGGCCGCCGAGCATCCACGCGTAAACCTTCTGCATGTATTCGCGTTGTGATACAGCAATATCCCGGGTTGTCACGAACGAACCGCCCGGCTTCATTTCCGAATTATACATCATATGCCTCAAATTCAAATCTTACACTTTTTGTTATCTTTTCGACTTAGCTGTATATATTTGACGTTACAGTGATCTTTCTATTACAAAGTCGGTGAAGTTCATCAGGGCTCTCCTTGCTTCGGAATCGGGGAAATAATCCAGGCAGCCTCGGGCCCTTTGGGCATAGTCACGGGCTTTCTGCTCGGCATAGTCAATCCCGCCGCTCTCCCTGACAAAGTCAATTATTCCCGAAATATCCGATTTCGTGAGCTTACCATTCTTGACAAGCTTAAGTATTTCCTTGCTTTTTTTGCTGTCGGCATGTTCAAAAGAATATATCAATGGCAGCGTGATCTTCTTTTCCTTCAGGTCGTTCCCCACGGGCTTGCCGATCGTGGAGCTGCGGGAAACATAGTCGAAGACGTCATCGCGGATCTGGAAAGCTATACCGAGATTCTCGCCATAGTCCCGCATGGCCTTGCGGGCGGCGGGGTCATCGGTGGCGCTCATCGCCCCCACCTCGCAGCACGAAGCCAGCAGAGACGCGGTCTTATCTGCCGTTATCCTGAAATATGTTGCTTCATCCACGTTCAGAGTGTTGCTCTTTTCAATTGCCAGAAGTTCTGCCTCGCTCATCCTTCTCACCGCTGAGGAGGTTACGGCCAGAAACCTGAATTCGTCGTTTTCCACCGCAGAGAGAAGCCCTTTCGCGAGTATGAAATCGCCTATGAGCACGGCGATCTTGTTATTCCACTCGGAATTGATGGTCGCAATGCCCCGCCTCTCTTTCGAGTCGTCAACAACGTCATCATGCACGAGGGTGGCAGTGTGTATCAGCTCCACCATGGCGGCGCCCACGTAGCTGCGCCTGTTTACCCCGCCGGCCACTTCCGCCGAAAGGAAAACAAGTGTAGGGCGAACCTGTTTGCCGGTTTTCTGGGTCAAATATTTTATTATCAGGTTCAGCAGCGATACATCGGACTGCATAAACCCTTTGAAATACTTAGTAAATTCATTTATGTGGTTTTTAACCGGTTTACTGATGTCTCCAATCGTCATTATATCAAGTTGCCGCCAGATTGAACAAATCTAATAGTTCTTTACAATAAATCCATTATTTCAAAGCAATATACAAATTAATTTGTTACGAAAAAATCGCGTTAGCATATATTAATCCCTTCGTCTCCTTACTATCTATATTATATAAATACTTAGAAGAACGATTATTCAAAGCGGCCTTGGATGGATTTCAATAAAATCTGATTTTCGAAGGGTTTATTCCTGTTTTACGGCTGCCGGAAAACACGGCTGACGAATTGAGCTGATATATGTCAATCTCCCCCTCGGCCCTGTTGTTCCTGGCGTTGCATATCCATATCTCGTCAGTTCCCGGCCTGAGAGCGAATCCGTACCAAATGTCATCAGGATTCGGGTTCTTCACCAGGCTGCGCACTTCTCCCGTTCCGATATCAATCATGGAGAGGCCGCTCAGGCTCCTGCCGTTCGATTTGGAAAAATTGTCGTTGATGAAAAGCAGGCTGTCGCCTGTTGGCGTCAGGAATAAATCACTTGCTTTCAGGCGCCACCGCCTCTTCTCCGCGAGTGTGGCAGCGTCGTATTCCACGATGCCGCCGAGTGAATCCTTGAGCGATGGCAGGTTGTAGAAGCACGCGTAAATCACTCCCCTGCGCCTGTCGGCCACTATTTCCGCCAAATTCGGCCCGCAGTAAACCGACGCGGTTTCCATGTCGGTGCGCGTGTCAATCACAGATATATAGCCAGCCTTCACTCCGTTCTGATTGATATCGCCCCAGCCGGAGTTCGCCACGAACAGTCGCCCGCTGCAGTAATCAATTCCTTCGGGTTGTGCCCCGACGGCTATCCCGTTGTTCAGCAAGCGAAGCGTCCGCGTGTCAATTTTTATAACGGAATTATCATACGCGTCCGTTATGTAAGCTGTGCCGGCGTCCGTCCGGCATATGGAGCGCGGGAAGCACTCACCCTCGAGCGTCAGGCGGCCGAGCCACTTGCCGGTGGATGCACGGAACGCCTCGATTGATTTTGATGTCGATACCACAACGAGCACGGTGTCGCCTTGGATTATCATATCATTTCCG
>CAZIHB010000177.1:0-5331 GCA_964538535.1 uncultured Hyphomicrobiales bacterium
GCATGTGAATAGGGGGTGCCTTCATAGCTTTCACGAAGGTCGGAGTGGGCGTCGAAATGAAGTACGCTCATGCCGGGATATTTTTCGAGGTGGGCGTCAATCGGGGCCTTGGAAATTGTATGCTCGCCGCCGAGAGTGACAACGAACTTATCCATGCCAAGCAGCGCGGACACCTGATCTTTAATTATCGCGAGGGCTTCGGGCCCTTCCGCGTTTCCGAAATCAACCGGTTCGAGCGTGGCTATTCCAACGTCGTTGCATAGTTCACGATCAACCTCATCATCGTAGAATTCCACGTAGGCACTCGCTTCCAATATTCCGATCGGGCCGTCGGCAGTGCCGCCGCCGTAACTGACGGTGTGCTCGTAAGGAGCGGAAACTATTGCTATTGCCGAATTTTCAAGATTCGAATATCTATCTTCAATCGCGAGGAAATTTCCCTCAGTTCCAATCGTTCTCATGCTTCAAGAAAAAAATAAAACATCTTCCTCACAAATTTAAGTATTTAGCAACTTTGCCATTATAAATACTTTTCAACACTCAGCCGTTGATCCTGAAAGATAAATCGGGTGAGTTGATTTTGCTGCCCGAGATTATCGAGCCGTAAATGTGCCTGATGTGCCCGACATAGTCATCAAACGTAGCAGGGCAGGCCGCGTTGCGGGTGTATGAGGCGAGAAGTTCCGGATTATCAATCAGCTCGGAGAGCACTGTCGCAAGTTCCTTTTCCGAATCATAAGCGTAAAGCCTCCCGTTGTGCCCGTCCCTTACAAAATCAGGAATACCGCCGATATCCGCCCCGATTACGGGCAGGCCGAGCGATAGAGCTTCGAGCACGACAAGCCCCGCGCACTCCTCCCAGATGCTCGGCACTACCAAGGCGTCAATCTGTGAGGCAATCGAGCTCAATTCCGATGGATCGTAAGGGCCGTGCCAGAATGATGACCGCCTGCGGTCGAATTTTTTCAACTCGTTTATATATATATTGTTGCCATCCCCGAATATGTGGAATTCAGCTGCTCCGGCCGGCAGCATCTGCGCAGCGGAGATGATCTTGTGAACGCCCTTCTGGGGTATGATGCTGCCCATGAAGCCGAATCTGAGCGGGGTGTGCGAAATTTCTCTTTCAGCGGGCTTCAATTTGCCGGCGGTGAAAGGCACCTGATGCACGACAGCTATCTTATCGGGATTGCCCCCGAACTTGACAAGTAGGTCGCGCTGGCGGCTTGATATGGCAAGTGTAAGGCTGACGTGGCTGTTCATTACCTTTCTTGCTTCATCGAACCTGACCTGATAATCCCCTGCTGTGCCGGGGTGTGTTGGCGCGTATTCCGATTCGGTGAAGAAATCGGTTGTCTTCCAGATCTGAAGATCTGATCGAAACATGTAGAGTGCCGGATCGATAAGATGGTAATTATGCGGCGTGTAAACGGATGGAATACCGCGGGAAGCAGTCTCTGCCGCTATTGCAAAGGACAATCCGAGAAAGTTCTGGAAATGAACGATATCCGGTGTGAATTCATCGAGCACTTCTCTGAAATGCCTGAGTATATCGTCGTCGCGGGTTTCAAGCCGGGGCATGTCAGCCATAAGGAAATTGCTCTTCCTGTTGAAAACGCCATAAAGCTTGACACCGGAATCCGTGGATTTTTCGAGGTAGTACCTGTCGCGTCTGACCGGGTGATTCATTCCGGCGTAAAAAACCGCTACCTCGCAACCGGATGAAACAAGCCGCCGGGCAACCTCCTTGGGATACATCGTGCCTCCGCCGGATTCATTCCAGCCGAACATAGTGAACAAAACCCTGGGGTTCCGGGATACAGGGATATCAACGCGTGAAATCTCCGGGCGGACGCTTTTCGAACGGGATTGAGGGGCCGGAAGGTCTCTTTCCTGCCTGTCGATATATTTCTCGATACCTTCGAGCATTCCGGAATAGAAATTGTAGAAATGAATAACAGTGCCGTTATCCTGCATAATTTTTATCAGTTCCGGGATATCCAGCCTGTTTCCGTTGGGCAGCGGGACGAAAGCCGGATTGTATATCCTCAGGCTTTCGAACTCGTTGAAATTGTGGAAAGCAACATCCAGAGACTTGCCGTAGTAATCAACGACTTCTTTAATCCTGCGCCTTGAATCGGGTTCGAAATCACCTATGCCGAACAGGTTCTTTTCCCTTGTGATCAGCTCGGGATGTTTTCTGAACAATTTGACAAGGTTGCGCCCGCACATCTTCTGCCTTGCAGCAAATTTATCGATGGTCATGCGGTGGTCGTGCCAGGATTCGGCTGCAGGCTCGTAATAGACGAAATACCCCATCTTCTCGAGGCGATAGCCAAGCTCTGTGTCTTCTGTCATTGGTTCGCGGAATTCTTCGTCGAACATGCCTGCCTGAATGACTGCCGATGTCTTGATGCTGATGTTGCACGTCCAGAAGTACCTGTAGGGATAGTACTCGTGGGCTTTCATGCTTGCATAAGCAAAGACTATCGAAGAATTCTGCAGGAAATAAGTGAATGGATAGATCAGGTATTCTCGAAGATAGTCGAAGGATCCAAGCACTGCCACTTTTTTGTCGGCATTGAGAAGCTGAGCGTTAAAATGTGTTTCGAGCAGGTTCCTGGAGCAGATGGTGTCATCGTTAAGAATCAGCAGGTATTCTCCCTCGGCCTTTTCTATCCCGCGGTTGCGCGCCGCGCCTGGCCCGGAGTTTTCCTGCCTGATGTACTCGAGTCTGAACGGTGCTCCGTATTGTGACATTACTTTGCTCGTCTCGTCGGTGGAACCGTCGTCAATGACGAACACTTCAAACTTATCGGCCGGGAAGGACTGTTCTTTCAGGCTGTCGAGGCACTTTAAAAGCACTTCACATCTGTTGTAGGTCGGGATAATAACCGAGAAAACGTACTTTGAGGTTGCCGGCCTGATCTCGGAATATACTTTTTGCTTTATCTTGTTATTCGCGCTCCTCATGTGATCGGGCATGGAAAAGTCGTGATTAAACTCACGGCCTTCGATGAGAGTAATGTAAGCCGGAAAGGTTTTTTCCCACGTGAAGCATGTTTGCCAGTGCTCGTGGCCGAGCCTGCCGAGTTCATCGCGCGTTTCCCTGTGAAGAAGCAGGTAATCAATGACTGATGCAAAATCCTCAAGCCTGGCAACGATGCCTCCGGCCTCGTCATTAACGGCATTGCAGTCGGGTGTTGCAATCCATGGCACCCCGTGCATCATGGCCTGAAGCACCACAAGCGGCCCCGCGCTCTCGGCCAGGGAAGAAAGAACGAGCAGGTCGGCCGATTTTATCGCTGCATCCGCCATCTCTTTTTCAAGGCCGGGAATAATGTGAATCCGCGGATCACTCCCGGCGGCGGAAAGCACGTCCTCGTAGTAGTGCATATGCGCCTGTATCGGGTGGCCGACAAGGAGAAGCATGGCATCAGACTTTGTTTTCCTGAACTCGTTAATCAGGCCGATCTGGTTCTTGACGGGGTAGAAGTTGCCGACATGGACTACAAGTTTTATATTATTGTCAATGCCATGGAGGTCCCTGAAATTATCCGGTGAATCCATCATCGAGACTGCGTGAGGAATAAAGTAAGATGTCAGCCCCGCGGCATCAATAACCTGCTTATCGATGCCGTTATCAGAAACATTAACCAGAACATCCTGTTTTTTCAGAATTTCGATCATCGCGTCATTCGATTTGAAGCGCTTCCAATATATAAGATTATGCAGACTGATGCTCGGAAAGAAAATTACCCTGGGATGCGGCGCGGGCAAGCCGGCAAGAGCGTATCCAACCCAGTTATCCGGTTGAGACAGTGCCAGAATTGCCGAATATCCACCCGTAACTATCTTCATGAAAAGAAATTCGTAAGCCTTGCGCGTTTGCTCGGGCAGAAGCCTGTCATCGCAGTCAATCTGAAATATATTCATTCCTTTATAAACACTTTCCGTTCTGGCCGGAAGCTTTCTTGCTGCCACATCAACCTCGTATCCTGCTTCCATCAGCCGAAGCCCTGTTTCTTCAACGAAAAGTTCGACTCCGCCGACCGATGGCCAGAAGTAATCGCACAAGAGAAGGACTTTTTTATTTTTCCCGGCGATTTCTTCTCGCGCTGAAAGAGCAATTTTCTCTGCATTCTGAACCAATTCCGGAACGGGTTCAAAAGCTCTATCAGGTGCGTCCGTCAGGGGGACGGTATATGGCTGCCAGTTTGCCGGCGGGCGGCGTGAAGAGCTGAAAGCCGGCCAGTAAGTGCTGCGCGCCCTCTCGGATTCAATCCAGCTCGTGCGTGTGTCAGAGAGTACTATGCTTTCCGGGTTCTCGTAATAAAGTCCGAGAAGCTCGCCGATGTGCAGGAACTGCTCCCCGCGGGAAGCGATTCGCAGCCAGAACTCATAGTCTCCGGCTGATTTGTATGATTCGTCGAAGTAGCCGTGAACAGAGTGAAGGGATTTTCTCCACATGGGCATCGGGCCGGCGTAGCAGGTATCGAAGAGAGTACGTGTGTCGTGCCCGGGCCAGCGGAAAGCTTTTTGGGCTGAGTGGTTCTGCCAGTCCTCGTTTGGCCGCCCGGTTATATAAGAATCCGCGTAGGCGAGCCCATGTTGCGGATTAGAGTCGAGTGCGCCCGCCATGATCGAGCAGAAATCCGGATGGTGGCGGTCGTCGGTGTTCGCGTTGGTTATATAAGTTCCGCGTGACTCTTTTATCCCGATATTCCACGCGGCATAAATGCCTTTTCTGTCGGGGGTGTGAATATAAATTATATGGGGAAACTTTTCGATAAACTCTTTTGCTGTTTCATCCTCATCTTCTTCAGAGCCCGTCTCGACTATCACTATTTCAAGCTCATCCTTCAAAAAAAGCGATTGCCTGGTCAGGTCCTCGAGGCATTGCCTGAAAAAACGCCCGGAATTGTAGGCTGAAACAATGGCCGAGACAGTGTATGCCTTCTTGCGAATTTCACCCGAAAGCATGTATTCGCCTTCTTCTTCGTGTTCAAATTTTTGAACAGTGCTGATTCTTTTTGCAGCGGAGTCCCAATCTATATCCCAGATGTCAAGCTCTCTGAAGAATTCCCTGCCTCGCTCGCCGAACCAATCCAGGATGTGCTTTGTCCGCCAATCATCCGGCTGCATGAACACTTCGGGAGAAAAATCCTCGTAGCCCGTGAACCAAACGGAAGGAGCAGGCTTTGTTGCCAGACCGCGTTCATCCTTGCTGGGTGCATATCTTGCATTAATCTCGGCAATCGGCCGAGAGGGGTATTTGATTCTTTCAAGGCAGCGGTACCACGCCTGCTTGATGAGCAGGTTGTGCCAGTT
>CAZIHB010000178.1:0-5313 GCA_964538535.1 uncultured Hyphomicrobiales bacterium
CTCCAGCTCGGCATATTTTTCAGCAAGATGTTGTGTAAGTCTCATTTATTCTCAGACCACTATTTCGAAACCTCTTTCAGGCTGGCGGAGAGCCGGCTCGAGTATTTCAACCGATTCAGCCGCGAGCGAGCTTACCTCCATGCTCCTGAGCAAAAAGCCTCCTTTCAGGAACTCGTCATAGCAATATGACGCGAACTCCTTCAATTCATTTTTAATTTCCTCGGCGGCGGCCTGCCCGGCCAGGGAGGCAGCACCTCTATAGCCGTCGCAGCTTCGTATCAGAGACTGCACGGCCTGAAGTGTCGATCTCAGGCCCGCACCGGCGTCCATAGGATTGATCGGCTTTTTTCTCGATTCAGCCACGCAAACGGCCGGCAGATATATTCCCCCAACCGCCAGGGGTGCGATGAAAATCAGCCCGCGCGTGCCTGCGTGCATTATCTTGTTCAGTTCATCCACGGCCCCGAATATCATCCTGAGGTTATTCAAAGCTGCTATTGTCCTATCCGGCAGCTTTGGTGCAGAACTTGCCATCCTGTCGCAGAGCTCGGCGATCGTCTCAACGAAACGTGAAGAGATGCTTGCCCCCTCGGGGAACAGATCTCCGGTGATCCTGACCCTGCCGTGCCCCCAGGATTCGAAAATTTCCGAAAGCCTCCCGGATTGCTCACCGGGCAGCAGCTTAAGGGATTGCTCCACGGCGCTCAGGGATTGCAGCAGCACTATCCCGCTGCCGAACACACGGAGAAAAGGCCGCAGCTTGCTTTTATCACCGGCGAATCCCAGACTGAGCATCCAGATCAGGGCATTGACCACCCCTGGCAGGGGCATCCTGCCCCCCGCCGCCAGGGCGGCGCACTCGCTTATAACGAGCAGCGCATCCGTCCGAACAATTTGCGACATCCTCATTTTCATCCGCGACACCGCCTCGCGCGCGATCTCGGTGTCGGGCAGGTCGAGAATTCGTATTATCTCCGAATCGCGCAGGGCAGCACCGCCGGATTTCGCCGGGACGGAATATGTCGATAAATATAGAGCGTCTGCATTTTCTTTGACAATAAAGAACAGTGAGTCGCCTTTTTTCAACCTGCCGGAAACATGTGCCCTGAAGGTGCCTATGGGCAGGCGCACGAATATTTCCTCGCCGGATATGGTTTCTGTCACCGTGCCGGATAGTATCTCCCCCTTCTTGATCTTCAGGCTCTTCTCGTTCTGCTTCCTGGGTAAGTTCGGATAATACCGGTTCTTCGCGTTGGATTCAGATCCCACGTGTCTCAGGTTGCCACCTATGCCGGCAGGCTGCTCCATGGCTCTCATCGGCTCCCTAATGTAATGATTTGAAACAAATTACTATTTTTTTTCTTCATCCTGAAAGAAAATGATACGGCCCGATATTATATTCTTATTTTTTAATCACAGCGCCTCGGCTGCCCCCTATCCCGGCACACCGATTTTTTCCCGGGCAACGATAATAACATATAAGCCTGATGCAGATTTGATCTTTATCATTATTTTTGATTTTTATCAATTCGCTGCAATTAAGCATGGAAACAAAAAGAAATATATTTGCCGACAAGAATATCCCCTTGCTCGGAGAATCTCTTCAGGCGCTCGGCAACGTCACGATCTATCCGGGGAAGGGCATCGACGCCGCACGATTGGCAAAGGAAGGCTGTGAGACTCTGTTCACCCGCTCTACGATCAAGGTTGGCCCCGAACTTCTTTCAGGCACCCGCGTAAACTTCACCGCCACAGCCACCTCCGGCACCGATCACGTTGACAGGGATTGGCTTGCGGCCAATTCAATCGCTTTTGCCTCGGCACCGGGCAGCAACGCTAATTCCGTGGCGGAGTGGGTTGTCTATTCGCTGCTCAAGTGGTGCGACTTTACAAATGCCTCGCCCCTCGGCAAAACAATCGGAATAATCGGCTATGGGAATATTGGAAGGATCGTGGCGAAATACGCGGGCTTCATGGGTATGAAGGTGCTCGTGAACGATCCGCCCCTGCTTGATGATGGGTTCAATTTTCCGGGATCAATTTCATACGCGGCCATAGATGAAATTTTTGATTACTCGGACGCGGTAACAAACCACGTGCCCTTATACGAGGCCGGCGTTTATAAAACCAAAGGGCTGATAGATACGGAAAGAATCGCGCTTATGCACCCCGGGGCTCTTCTGCTTCATGCTTCCAGGGGCGGCGTGGCCGAGGAAGTCGCGATGATCGCGAGGCTCGGGAAGAAGGAAATTTACGCGGCGGTCGATGTCTGGAAGGGTGAACCCTGCTTCTCCGGCGAACTGGCCAACCTTGCCCTGATAGCCTCGCCACACGTGGCAGGCCACTCCTACGATGGCAAGATACGCGGCACTATTGCCATGCTCGATGCTTACGGAAATTTCTACGAGGAAGAACCCGACCGCTCGTTCGTGAACGGGGAAATGGCGTCTTACGCCCCGATGGAAGAGCAGAAATTCAGGAATGAGCAGTATATATACGACACTTTGAGGGGTGCGAGGGAATTCGAGGACGATTTCCGCCGGATGAGGGAGCTTTCGGCTCTTTCGCCTGATGAGCGTTCCGCGGGCTTCTTCGAGATGAGGAAGTCCTATCCCGTCAGAAGGGAAAGCCTGTGAACAGCATGCGTGAAAAGTCCCGATTATTGCAATAAAATCTTGAATTGTCATTCCCGCGCAGGCGATATAAAAATCGCTTTTTAATGTAGGGACACGGCGTGCCGTGGCCGCGGCCACACAGTGGCGAGCGTGCCGTGTCCGGAAATGACGACAGGAAAAAGCCGGCTCCCGGGTTTTCACACAGGCTCTAAAGCATGGTTAATTATTCGGTTCTTATTGCCTCGATAATTATCGATTTCGCTGCCTTGGCGGAGGGGTAGAGAGTGGCTGTCAATCCAAGCACGAGCGATACGAGCGCTACGGCGGCAACGTCGGCTGCGCGGACAATTACGGGGATCGAATCGATAACATATTTTGAAGTATCGATCGTGAACCACTTGAAGTATATTTGCCCGTAGCAGAACCCGAGCCCCCCCGCGAGTCCCAGCAGAGTGCCTATTATGCTGACGATGGCCCCCTCTGCGATGAATATCTTTCTTATCAGCGAGTCGTCGGCTCCCATCGCTTTCAGCGCCCCAACGTCGCGCTTTTTCTCCGTGACCGTCATGGCAAGTGAAGCCAGAAGGTTGAAAACGGCTATAAGAATGATCAGGCTGAGAATAACGAACGTGGACATCCTTTCGAACCTCATGACCCTGTATAATTCGCGGTTCAGATCCTGCCAGGTCAGGATATCGAAATTGCCGCCCAATGTGGATTGAACTGCATTTTTTACCTCGGGAGCATTATCAAGCGAGGCGAGCCGGAAATCAATCGAGCTGGCGCACCCCGTGGGTGAATCCAGGAGCAGCCCGGCAGTCTCGAAATCGCAGAATGCGGAAGTGAGGTCATAGTCCTTGATATTAGTGAGGAAAAGCCCTGTGACGATGGCTTTAATGCCGGAACGCGCGCTGAACGACCTGAGCGACGTCTCGATGATCGATGGCGAGACAAGCGTAATGGTGTCGCCCGGCAGTGCGCGCAGCCTGTCAGCAAGGACGCCGCCGAGCACTATTCCGGGCAATTGTCCTGCACTGAGCCTGAATGCACCCATAATTACCGATTTTTTTATAGTCGGGAAGTATTTCACCGAGGAGTCTGATATCCCGCTGAGCGTGAATACCTGCAGGTTGTCCCTGCTGAGGGCCACGGCACGTCCCTGCACGACCGGGACGGCAGAAATCACACCCGGCAGTGAACGCGCGGCGGCCAACCTTGCCGAATCGATCTCGAAATATGCGCCGATCGCGGGCACTGCACGAAGATGCGGGTCGAAGCCCACGATCTGCTGCTCCGTGACGGAGCGAAAGCCGTTGAAAATCGACATGACCGAAAGCAGTGCCGCTACGCCGACAGCGATTCCAAGCATCGAAATTATGGTGATGATGCTGATAAAATGAAAACTCCGCCTGGTGAATATGTATCTGACCGCGATTCTTAGGTATAACTTCATTTTTTCCGCCTGATTGTGTGCCCGACTGCAAAAATAGTATTTTTTAAAATGTGTGGGATTATTTTGGAATTTTTTTAAGTGCTTGCAAAAAAAATGAATTTTTTCCTTAAATTTGAATATCGTACTAATTTATATATTAATTCAATGGTTTTGCGTTTTGAAGCCGTTGAAAGACAAAATGAAAAACGGAGATTTGGTAATGACAAGAAAAATAGTGCCGGCCACGAAGACCGAAAACGTGAAATATGCAATCAGGGACATACTCGGCGTGGCCAATGAAGTGGCCAAAACCGGCAAAAAAATGTATTATCTGAACATAGGCGATCCTAATGTTTACGATCACGTTACGCCCCGCCACGTAGTGGAAGCCACATACAGGGCAATGCTCGAGAACAAGAACGGCTATGCCCCTTCAAGCGGTATAAGCGGCGCTGTGAAGGCTATTGAAAAAGATGCAGCCAATAAAGGGATTGACAACATACTCGATATTTTCATCACCACGGGCGCGAGCGAAGCAATCGAACTTTGCCTTACGGCCCTTCTTAACCCGGGCGACAACTTCCTGATGCCGACCCCTGGCTACCCGCTTTATACAGCCGTGCAAAGCAAGCTCGACCTGGTGCCGAATCCTTACTATCTTGATGAATCCAACGGCTGGCAGCCTGACGTTGAAGATATTAAGTCGAAAATCAACGACAGGACGAAGGCTATCGTCCTGATCAACCCGAACAACCCGACGGGCGCTATCTGCAAGAAAGAGACACTCGAAGCAATCATCAAGCTGGCGCTCGAGCACGACCTGGTGATTTTTGCCGACGAAATCTACGACAAGCTCATTTTCGACGGCGAGAAGCTCGTTTCGCTCGCTTCGCTGAACAAGGATGTTTCATGCGTCACATTCTCGGGCATGTCGAAAAACTACATCGTGCCCGGCTTCAGGCTCGGCTGGGGCGTCGTCAGCGGCAGGCAGGAAGTGATGGGCGATTATATCGAGGCTGTCAATAAACTTCTCCGCGCGAGGGTTTCGGCCAACCATCCCGAGCAGTACGCGATCATCGCGGCTCTCGAGGGCAGCCAGCAGCATCTTGTTGAAACAAACAGGATACTCGAGCGCAGAAGAAACCTGACCATGGAACTTCTCGGCACTGTCCCCGGTATCTCGCTCGTTAAGCCGCAGGGTGCCTTCTACGCGTTCCCGTCGATCGACGTTGAGGACGATGCCAAATTCTGCAAGGAGCTGCTCAG
>CAZIHB010000179.1:0-5303 GCA_964538535.1 uncultured Hyphomicrobiales bacterium
TAATCAAAAAGATTAGAATTACACCGAAGTCTGTCAACATGTCTTTGCCCTGTTGTTAGTTCGTTTATGAAATTTAATAGATAATTTTAACCTATTAACACACTTCAACATACTAATTTAAAGAATTGAGAAGAAAAATCCGAGATAATTTTAAAATATCGGAGCCACGTATTCGTTTCTATCCGTCAAACAAGGCCTAAATCATTCATATTGTAAGGATTTAGGCCTTGCTAATATTTGAGTTAATTTTTCTATATCGGCTTCCCTCTCAAATCCATTTTTCTCACTCATCGGGCATCTTTTTAGAAGGATATCAATAGTAGCTGAACCAGTATAAATATCGGCAGAAGCACTATGACAGAGAATTTATAGATATATGCAAAGAAGTGCGGCATCTCGATTCCCTCGTTCTCTGCGATTGCCTTCACCATGAAATTCGGGCCGTTGCCTATGTATGTCATCGAACCGAAAAAAACAGCACCGGTGCATATCGCGCTCATCAATTGTGCCGGGATGCCCGCTGCCATGGGCATTGCTCCCGGATAGGCCGATGCTTCCACCAGCCCCTTGCCTATGGCGTAGAATGTCACTGCTGTCGGGGTGTTGTCGAGGAAAGAGCTCAGGGCCCCCGTGGAATAGTAGAACTGGGCGGGAGTGATTATTCCCAGGCCGGGGGCATTCTGCTCCAGATAGCGGAGGCAAGGCACCATGGTGACAAATATGCCGAAAAACAGGTAAGCAACTTCCTCTATCGGCTCCCAGTTGAAATTGTTGGATTTTCTGATTTCCCTGCCTGTAGTCAACAGCGACAGGACAGACATGAGAATGACAACGCCCTCCCTCGCGAAGCTGAAATACTCGTTACCGCCTATCCATGGCATGACCTTCGGATTGATTAATGCAACCGAGAGGATAACCCCGGCCAGCCAGATGATATTCAGCTTTCCTTTTATTGCTATCTTCACGATGTTTGAACGATCCCATTGAATGTTTTCGGCGGGTTCTTTCTTATAAAAGTGCGAATCAACGAAGTAGTAGATCAAAAGCAGCAGCGAGTTGGCAAGCAGCCATTCCGGAGCCAGCCTGAGGAACCACTCGAAGGAAACGCCCCGCAGATACATCATGAATAGCGGTGGATCGCCGAGCGGTGTAAGCAGGCCGCCACAATTGGCAGCAATACCGATAAAAAATAGTATGGTGTGAACTTTGTATTTTCTTTCTCTGTTAGTGTTTATTAGTGGCCGGATGAAGAGCATCGCGGCCCCGGTCGTCCCCATTAGCGAAGCAGCTACGGCACTCAGCCCGAGCATCATGGTATTTATACCCGGCCGGGCCTCGATATCACCGTCAACAAATATTCCTCCACTGATGATAAAAAGCGAGCCAAGCAAGATAAGAAAAGGGAAATAATCAAACACTACAGTTTTCCACAGCTCAGCTGAAAGACCGTTGAAAAGCAGCCAGCACACAGAAGGCAAAGCGAGCGCGAGTGCAGTGATGAATTTGTTTCTGTTTTTTTCCCAGAATCGTGCGGCGAAAAGAGGCAGAATTGCAATCGCGGCAAGCATCAAGATGAAGGGTAGAAGCATGAACGATGGAACCGCTTTAAGTGTTTCCATTGTATTCCTTTACATGATAAAATAACGGTTAAAAAAAATCCCCGCAATTATTGAATTATCACACCGCATTGAATCGTTATTGATCAAAGCAGGCTTATTCATGTGCGCGGGCACGAAATTGAAGTTTCACACCGCATTGATTGGCCATGGCCTCGAAGGCTTGCTTATCGATGCTTGCGAAGGTGAACTGTATCGGCGCATTTTTCCCGGTGATAAAGATCTGTACTTTGGCCCGGCCGGAAAGCAGTTCAATGATCTCGATATTCTGCACTGCACTCCAGGAATATTTTTTAAAGGAATTCTTGAGGAAGCCGCTCAGGAAAAAATGCTCCTTATCGTAAAAAATTCTCGACGATACCTGCCCTGCTTCATAAAAAATGCCCTGAATGAGAATATATCCGGCAAGTACCATGCCTCTCGACATGAAAAGGATGAGGTTCCTGCCGTTAATGATGTTATACAACCAGAAGGCCAGGCTGAAGAATCCGATGCCAACGGCCGAGATAACAGCAAACTTGCCGGGCTTCATGGATATCCCAGGTGCTGTCAGGAAGCCGGCCTTCAGGCCATTCTTCAGCCTGATAAGCAGTGCCGTCTTCTCGAGCGCTATCACGAGCATGAACCCGAAAAGTATTTCAATTCCGTAATTATATATAAAATCTGAATATTGCGATATTGTATTCATAATTTCCTTTAGTGTTGAATGTAATGCGATCCTCTGCTCACTCTTGATTCCAGCGTGGCACTCGTCACGGCAATAGCTGTCTGCACACCGTTTCTCAGCTCGATCATGGAGCGGGTCATCTTGGCATTCCTATAGAACTGTTCAACCTCTGATTGCAAATGCCTGAAGATAGTCTGCGCCCTGTGCAGCCTTTGCTTTGTGCGCACCAGGCCGACATAGTTCCACATCGTGTGCTTTATGTTCAGCCAGTCCTGGGCGATAAGCGCAGGATCCATCATCACTTCTGCATCCTCCCACGGGAAGATCTCGGGGAAGTAATCAGCGCCGTCGTAATCATTTGGCTGGTCCTTTCCTGCTATATACCCCCAGACCACCGCCTCCAATAATGAGGTGGATGCAAGCCTGTTTGCACCGTGCACACCCGTGCATGACACCTCGCCGACGGCATAGAGCCTTTGCAGGGAAGTGCGCCCCCTGAGGCTGACTCCCACTCCGCCGCAGGAATAATGCGCGGCCGGCACAACGGGTATCGGCTCCGTGGTGATATCGATGCCATATTTAAGGCAGTTATTATATATCGTCGGGAAGCGTTCTTTGATCCAGGTGGAATCCTTGAAGGAAATATCAAGATAAACGCAGGGATGATCGGTTTCAAGCATGGTATTGTGTATGCACCTTGCCACGATGTCCCTCGGCGCCAGATTGCCGAGCTCATGCAGCCCGGGCATGAACTCGCGGCCGAATTTATCTATGAGAATTCCCCCTTCCCCGCGCATTGATTCCGAGACAAGAAACCGTTCCTGCTTCTCCGTGTAAAGTGCCGTGGGGTGGAATTGTATGTATTCCAGATTGAAGCACCTCGCCCCGGCCCTCCACGCGAGTGCTATTCCATCGCCGGTGTTTTCTTTCGGATTCGTCGTGTTGATATAAATCTGGCCGAGCCCGCCTGTGGCAAGTATCGTCTGGCGTGCATAGACGGGGATAATCTTTCCCGTAATATTATTCAGGATCAAGGCACCGAAGCAGGCAGGTTTTTTATAGATATCAAGAGAATTGGTCGAATGGTGGGAAAGCGTCATCAGATCGACCACAGTGTTATTCAGATGTATATCGATGTTCGGATGCTCTTTCACGGCCTTGAGCACGGCTTCGTGGATTGCTTTGCCCGTCCTGTCCTTCGAATGAATAATTCTTGGCTCGGAGTGGGCGCCTTCTTCTGTCAGATCAAGATCATGATCCGAGTTGAAATCGAAATCCACGCCGAACCTGTCGATCAACAGCTTTTTAACAAGCATCGGGCCCATCTCGCAGAGCTGATCGACTGCCTTGTCCCAGCAGTGGCCGTCTCCGGCGAGCATTATATCGTGCTTCAGCTTCTCGGGGGAATCCGTTATTCCTCCCTTGTATATTATGCCGCCCTGAGCATGGGGCGTGCTTCCTGAAATCAATTCCTCAGTCTTAGTTAAAAGAGCAACATGCTTGCCCTCGTCCGCGGCGCTTATGGCTGCTATTGCTCCGGCGAGCCCGGAACCAATCACTAAAACATCTGTCTTAATCATCAAACTTTTCCGTCAAAAAAAATAATTTACAAAACTAATAATTTTGCTTCAATGCTGTCTTGATTATTCCCAAACCCCTGTTTATATTTTTCGGGTCCGATCTCATGATTTTTGATAATTTTGAAGTATTACATTTATATTGGAGGGAAATTTGAATAGCGCCGAATTCCGGAAAATAGCACACGAGACTGTGGATTACATCGCAGATTATTTCGATAAAATCGAATCGTTCAGAGTCACTCCCGACACACTGCCCGGCGATATCCTGGCAAAGCTGCCACCTGCCCCGCCGGCCGAAGGCGAATGCTTCGAGGCGATAATGAATGATTTCAACTCGCTCATCATGCCCGGGATGACTCACTGGCAGCACCCGAATTTCCATGGGTACTTCCCCTCGAACAACAGCTACCCTTCCATCCTCGGGGAAATGATCTCAGCTGCCATCGGCGCGCAGTGCATGGTGTGGAAAACTTCACCCGCCGCGGCCGAGCTCGAGGAGGTAGTTATAAACTGGCTTGCCGGCATTGTCGGTCTGCCGGACGGGTTTCATGGTGTCATCCAGGATACGGCATCGACCTCCACCCTGTGCTCCATTCTCACCGCGAGAGAAAAATTATCAGATTATGCAATCAATGAGGCCGGTTTTGGTGCAAGAAATTTCCGGGTTTACTGCTCGGCCGAGGCACATTCCTCGATAGAGAAAGCCGTGAAAATCGCGGGAATCGGCAGAAAGAACCTGAACAAAATTGATGTGGATCCGGTCACCTTCGGGATGAACACTCAAGATCTTGAGAGGAAGATCATCGAGGATAAAAGAAACGGTTTGACTCCCCTGTGCGTCGTTGCGGCCCTTGGCACTACAGGATCAACGGCAGTCGATCCGATCGGGGAGATCGGCAATATATGCCGAAAATATAACATCTGGCTGCACGTTGATGGCGCGCTGGCCGGCACGGCCATGATGCTCGAGGAAAAGCGACACTTGCTAAACGGCATCGAGATGGCAGATTCGTTCGTATTCAATCCCCACAAGTGGATGTTCACCAATTTCGATTGCAGCGCCTATTTTGTAAAGGATACGGACGCGTTGAAGAAAACTTTTGAAATAATGCCGGAATACCTGAAAACCGCCGAGGACATGCTCGTTAATAACTACCGCGACTGGGGCATCCAGCTGGGCAGGCGCTTTCGTGCACTGAAGCTGTGGTTCGTCATCAGGTCCTACGGGGTTGAGGGACTGAAGCAGCTTATCAGAAAGCATATCAGCCTGGCTGCGGAATTTGCAGAAAATATCTCCAAACGGCCCGACATGGAGCTGCTTGCACCTGTGGAGTTCAACACTGTCTGCTTCCGCTTCAGGCCTGAAGGCTTGAACGAGGAAAAACTGAACTTGCTGAACGAAAGGATCCTTGCCCGCGCTAACGAGACAGGACGGATATT
>CAZIHB010000180.1:0-5290 GCA_964538535.1 uncultured Hyphomicrobiales bacterium
GTGCCTTATTTACTGTAGGATATATATCCAGATCAGGGAAATTGAGCTGTTACTACAACTCAAGTGACGGAGTTCTTACCATCTATGAAACAACAAACGGAACTACAATTAGTCAAATTAAGGTAAGTTACGCAACAGAAGTTAATTACACAATATCACCTAATGATAGATACGTCCTATTTAATGACCCTTTAGCAGGAATGACATATATTTATAAGATTGAAACCGGTGAATTGATACAAAAGTATCATATTGGCAGTCAAAGACACCCCGACATATCTCAAAGCAATAAGTACATAATTTCGTCAATTTGCGAATATGTATATTTATACCTGCCACCTTGGGAGACATCAGATATTCCTTCAGATACACAGAAAACCAGCATTCTATACCCCAACCCGACTGATGGTAACATCACAGTTGAAATTTCTCTGCCGGCACCAACAGCAATTAATGCAAGCTTTATCGATTCAAAAGGAGCTGTCGTGCTTCAAAAGAATCTCGGATTGCAGCAAACCGGAAGTATTACAATCAGTGCTTTCGGCCTTCCAACGGGTGCATATACACTAATCCTTCAGGGAGATAACTACCTCAAATCATATAAAATTATGGTGGCGAGGTAAAAAATATTGAATTATCATAAAGGTGCGCAGGTTTTGCGGCCTGTTGCATTAATGATGGTTCCTGGTTTATTTCCGGGCTGAAATTTTGTGCCTTCGTGGCAGCAACGTCTTGCATTTCCCCTATATCCCCCCTACACCGCGCTCGTTTGTGCGAATTTTCACCACGTCATCCACCGTTGATACAAATATTTTCCCGTCCCCGGGATTGCCCGTGTGGGCAAAGCTTTGAATCACCGCGATCGCGGTGTCGGCCATCTCATCACGCACTATCAGCTCAAGCAGCACCTTCGGAACAAATTCGAAGAGTCCTGATTCTTCTTTAGTGCCCGGGGCAAAGCCTTTTGTTTTGCCGAATCCCTTTGTTTCGGTAATGGTAATGCCCGGCAGCCCCTCAATTTTATTCAATTCTGATATAACCTGCATCAGTTTGTTTGGCCTTATGATGGCTCTAATCTCTTTCATCACGCGTGCCCCCGCTATTTATTCGTTTCAATAGTATTTGAAGTGACGAAATCAATTATTTGAAATTTCGAGCAATTAATGATTATTTTCTGTCATTTTATTTCCCGCGAAAATAAAGGGCACATTCGCGGCCGAAAATGCAAATGTGCCCTGAAGAAATCCGTATGATACCGGCTATATCTCTGCCTCGGCCTTCCTTTTCTCGAACCAGGAATAGAGCGACGGGATCAGAATAAGCGTGAGCAGCGTCGATGTGAATAATCCGCCAACCACGACGACGGCAAGCGGCTTCTGAATCTCAGATCCGGTGCCTGAAGCATACATCATCGGGATAAGGCTGAATATGCCGATGGCCGCTGTCATAAGAACGGGCCTAAGCCTGTCCATGCTGCCCTTCACCACAGCTTCTGCAAGTTCCATGCCGTCATCGCGCAGCTGATTGATATGCGATACCAGAACGAGGCCGTTAAGGACAGCAACACCAAAGAGCACGATGAATCCGACAGATGCGGGCACCGAAAGGTATAAGCCTGAGATCCACAGTGAAAACACGCCGCCGATCAGCGCGAATGGCAGGTTAGTGATCACGAGCAGGGCCATCCTGATTGATTTGAAAGTAAGGAACAGGAGCAGCAGAATAAGGCTGACCGCGATCGGCAGAATAATCATCATGCGGGTCATGGCTTTCTGCTGGTTTTCAAACTGTCCGCCCCAGCTGATATAATATCCGGTCGGCAACGACACCTGAGAACTGATTTTCTCCTTTGCCTCGGCCACAAAGCTTCCAATATCCCTGCCCGTGATGTTGAGCTCAATTCCGATCCTTCTGCATCCGTTTTCGCGGCTGATCTGCACGGGGCCCTCGGTGATGGCAATTTTTGCAAGCTCGTTGAGGGGAATATTCACCCCGTTTTTGACAGGCACCAGAATATTGCCGATGGTTTCGATGGAATTTCTCTTATCCTCGGGCAGCCTGACGGTGATGTCGAAATTCTTGTTCTCCTCGTATAATTTCGTCGCTGACTTTCCCGCAATTGCAATTTCGATCACGTTCTGAACATCCTGAATATTTAGTCCATATCTTGCAATTTTTGCTCTGTCTATATCGATTGCGAGATATGGCTGCCCCGAGACCTGCTCGGTAACAAGGTCTGTGCTTCCTTTAATTTTTGAGAGCACCCTCTGGATTTCCTCAGCTTTAGCATTCAGCACGTCGATATCATCGCCAAACAGCTTTAGAATAAGCTGTGCTCTCGTGCCGGCAATCGTTTCATCGATTCTGCACTGAATGGGCTGGCTGAATCCGAATGCAATCCCTGGGATTGATGCCAGAGCTTCGCGCATTTCCTCCGTCAGCTCTTCCCGGCTGATGTCCCGTTTCCATTCATTCTTGGGCCGCAGCACGCCCACGTAACCGGTTTTATCAACTCCGCGAGTGTCGAGAGCAACTCCCGTCTGGCCGATTCTTCCCACGAAAGTCTTCAGCTCCTGAAATTTGCGCAGCTTCTCGCCTGCAAGCCTGTTTAATTCAACAGCTTTATCAAGTGATACTCCGGGCAGCAGGGATATATCCATATCGAAAGCCCCTTCGTCCATCGTCGGAAGGAACTCCGTGCCAAGCCGGGGAATTAATATTATTGTGCCTGCCAGCAGCACCAAGGCACTCGAAAGCAGTATTTTTTTATTCTTTACTGAGTATTCGAGCACGGGCTGATAAATTCCCGACATTCGCGACATCAGTGCATTTTCTTTGCTCTTTTGCGGCTTCAGAAACATGCCGCAGATTGTCGGAATCACGAAAATTGATAGCAGTAGGGATGAAAGCAGTGTGATTGCCACCGTCCATGCGAGCGGTGCGAACATCTTCCCCTCGATACCCTGCAACGCGAGAATCGGAATGAAAGTGATGGCAATGATCAACTCCCCGAGGATACTCGGCTTTCTTACTTCCACCACTGATTTGAGCACTGTGAAGAGTTTCCTGTCGTGCGTATTGGACTCAGTCAAATGCCGCTGCACGTTTTCTACCTGGATTATCGTCGCATCAATCTTCATGCCGATTGAAATGGCAAGGCCTCCGAATGTCATCAGATTGGCATATAATCCGGTGATTTTCATTATAATAAAGGTCAGCAGGAACGACAGTGCCAGAGATATGAACACGACAATCGAGCCCCTGAAGCTTTTCAGCAGCAGATACAGAATGATAAGGACAAAGAACGAGCCTTCCAGCAGGGCCTTAATCACTGTGTTAATGCTTGCATCAATGATATCCGAGCGGTCATAATACGGTGCTATCTTTATACCGGCCGGAAGAATGTTGCTGTCATTTATTTCTTTCACTTTTTCCTTAACTCTGTCCACAACCTCACGCCCGTTTGCCCCGCGCAGCAGCATGACAATAGCGCCGACGGCCTCGTCCCTGCCGTTGATGATGGCTGCTCCCTGGCGCACCGCCTCACCGATTTTCACGTCAGCCACATCCTTAACAAGAACCGGAGTGCCATCAACCGATTTCAGGACGATATTCTTAATGTCATTCGTGTCCTTGATCAACCCGACCCCGGTGACAATCATGCGCTCGGAATACTTCTCGATCACATCACCGCCCGCGTTCCGGTTATTGTTGCTAACGGCATTATATACTTCATCAATAGTGACATTATATTTAACAAGATCCTGCGGCCTTGCTACCACCTGGAACTGACGAAAATATCCACCGAAGGAATTAACCTCGTTCACACCCGGTATGTTTTTAATCAGGGGATTAATCGTCCATTCCTGTATAGTCCGAAGCTTCGTCAGGTACTCCACGCGTGCGAGTGAGTCATCGGGCATCTTCCCCTGCAGCGTAAACTGGTATATCTCTCCCATCACCGTGGCAATAGGCCCCATTTCCATATCAACATTCCTTGGCACTTTTTCCCTGGCCTCGCCCATCCTTTCGAAGACGAGTTGGCGAGCAAAATATACATCCGTGTTGTCCTCGAAAATGATGGTGACGATTGAAATGCCATATTTCGTAACCGAGCGCATTTCCTTTACCTTTGGCAAACCGCGCATGGCCATTTCTATCGGATACGTGACGTTGCGCTCTATATCAACCGCCGGCAGGCCGTCAGCGTGGCTGATGATTTCGACCTGTATGTTCGTCACGTCGGGAAAAGCATCAACGGGAAGGTTAATGTAAGCGTAAACGCCCCCGGCAATGATCAAAATCGAGATAAATAGAATCATTCCCTTTTGTTTCAGGGCCATTGCCATTATTTTTTCAAGCATCTTTAGTCCTCGCCGGCAAATGTGTTCTTCTTATATTCGGACTTAAGCATGAACGAACCTTTGGTTACCACTCGTTCTCCCTTTTTCAACCCGTTTCTCACTTCTACTAATCCGTTCATCGTGGTGCCGGGTTGAATGTCCCTTTTTTCAAAAGTCGTATCGCTGAGAGCCACGAACACGTAATTTTCTTTCCCGTCCCTGATTATGGCTTCGCCCGGCACGAGCAGTGCTCTTGCCGACCGCCCGGCAGGTATGTGCATCTCTGCATACATCTCGGGCTTCAAGAGCTTGCTGGTGTTCGCGATGGTTGCTCTCACTTTGATCGTGCGTGTCTCTTTATCCATCACTTCGCTGATATATGTCACTTTTCCATGAAACATCACATCCGGGAAGGCTGAATTTGTGACTGTTACATCCGGCTTTCCGACGATCCTGTTCAGATCTGTCTCGTATAAATCTCCATCGACGAGAAGTGATGACGGGTTTAGTATTTTGAATAAATTCGTGTTCAGCTCAACGAGCTGACCTATCACCGCGGTTCTTTCAATCACCACCCCGTCAATCGGCGACTTTACGGCAAAGCTGCCCGACGTGTGCTCAATCTTGTCTCCGTTTCCTGTTATTTCCTGATCTGCCAGTCCGATTGAATGAATCTTCTTGTCCTCGGCATTGAATTCTGCCCTTGCTTTGTCAAACTCAGCCTTAGCTTCAAGCACGGACTTCTGAGAGCCTACATTCTGGTCGATCAATGATTTTAGCCTCTTATAATTGGACTCGGCATAGGCAAGATTGGCCTGCGCTTTCAGATACTGCGCTTTGATCTCACCAATCTGCAGCCCTTCGAGAATCACAAGCGGCTGCCCCTTCCTGACATGGTCTCCAAGATGAACAAAGACCCTGCTTATCCTGCCCTGAACGAGGGAGCC
>CAZIHB010000181.1:0-5275 GCA_964538535.1 uncultured Hyphomicrobiales bacterium
GATCCAACGAGCTGGGCCACACTATCGACAGCTCTGGTGCTGGCGCATTTTCAAGCTCAATAACGGGCCTTTTGCCAAAAACGGCCTACTACATGGCTGCATATGCCAAGAACGCGGTGGGCACGTCTTACGGTCAGGAAATTGAATTTACCACGCTTTCCACGTCCGTGGCAGATGGCAGCACTCCGGCGGCGCTCACAGTCCTCCCCTCCCCGGCGATGGATGAGCTGAGAATTATTACGAGTTCCTTTCAGTCGCTTCACGTCCAAATTCTTGATATGCTTGGCCGCCCGCAGATGGAGTTCAATTTGCCGCCCGGAAATTCCACCGCTGCGGGAATTATTGACATAAGCTCGCTGCCTTCCGGCATTTACATGCTGGCGGCAGATTCAGGCACGGAAAAGTTGACGGCCAAATTTATTAAAATCTGACGGAGCCGGCCGGTTAGTAATTGCCGAAAAATGGAGCAGAGCATAATAATTTTAAAAAAAGCGGGATCACGCTGTCAGAATTTATATACTGCTTATTTTATCTATCGTCTTGTCGCGCAGGTCGGCGAGAGTATGGGTGCTGAGCATGTTGAACGTCTCGTCGCGCAGGCGCCCCCATTCATCGTGCACCGGGCAGGGCTTGCTCACCGTGCAGCCCGGAAAGCCGAGCACGCAATTGTGAAACATCGAGAGCCCGTCTATCGCCTCGACAATCTTTATCAGGCTGATGTCCTCCGGGTCCTTGGCAAGGAAGAAACCGCCGCTCTTGCCCTTGCGCGAGTCAACAATACCGGTCTCCGTAAGCGACTGCAATACCTTCGATACAAATTCCTTGGGCACTTTCAGCGATTCGGAAATCTCGCCGGCATTGAACATCTTTCCCTTCTCCTGAGCGGAGAGAAACAAAACTGCCTGCAGCCCGAGTTCGCATTTCTTCGAGAATATTACGGTCATCTGCCCACCTAAATATTAATTCCGTCAAAAATAAGCATATTTAATCATACACTGCAAGCCTGTTGAAATAAATCTTTCGCCCCGTCTCCTTCAAAAAAGTGAGGGCCGCCGCCCCGGGCAATCCCTCACTCAATTATCAGCAATGATCCCGGGTATTCCACTACGGATACCCGGGCCAAGCTCCATGCTCTGCCTATTTATTAACAGGCGTCTCGATTATTATCCGGACGGTGCGGCAATAGTTCCTGCCCTGAGGCGTTTCATTGCCGAATAGCAGCTCGTCATTGCCCACGGGAACGATCAGCAGGTTCTTCTCCGGCACCTTCAGCACTTTCTGCACCTCCAGGCAGCGCCTGAGCGCGAGGTCCTTATTGTATTGCTTCTCGCCGGTCCTGTCTGCATAGCCGGATATTGTCACTTTCGAATCCGGTTTTATCCTCGACTTGATATCCTCGAGCACCGGAATATGCTTCTGAGTTATTTCCGCTTTATCATAATCGAAAAGAATAAGCGAGAATTTTTCAACTTTCCAGTTGTCCTTGTATAATTCCTTCTTCTTCTTGATTGTCTTCTGCTGAATTTTCAACTCTTTCGCGATATTCTTCGTGTTTCCGGAGTTATCAGCAACCGCGAGATTGATGTCAACCGGCGACTCGAGCGAAGGCACGGGTTCTGCAGCCACTTCCCAGCTTTGAGGCACGAGTTCTGTGTTACCCTTGAAATTCCTCAGCCTTGTTCCCGCCTGCTTCACGTCGATATTCCAGCTCCTGACGCCTGCCTCGCTATTGGCCGATGGAGAAAGCATCACGACGGGCGGATTGGCCGAGCGCCTGATATCGCTAAGCGATACGGGCTTGAGCAAGCTCAGGTCCCTCGAGCTGATCTCGGCTCTCTGGTTTTCTTCAATGCCGTCGGCAATGCTTATATTGGCGGGTTTATCCGGCAGATTCTGCTTTTTGGTGATAATTCTCTTCTCGCTGATGCCCCAGGCATCCACAAGATATTTTTTCACTGCCTGCGCCCTCTTCTCCGAGAGTGCCATGTTCACGGCCTCAGCTCCATTGTTGCTGTTCGTGCCGGTGATGGTTATCTCGCTCTTCGGCGCTTTCTTCATCCTGTATCCCACTATATTCAGCAGGTCGGCGTAAATATCCATAGTCTCCCAGGGCAGGCCGTTCTCGCTGAACTTTTCGGCATCTTCCGGGGTGATTGATCTCACGCCCGACGAGGCAAGATCCGAGGCCCCCGCCTTGAAGAATATATAAGGAAGAAGCGGGAATGTCTCTTCGGTTTCTGTTTCCTCGATTATTATAGTCGGATTGTCCTGGCGTGTGCCGTCGGATGCAATGCCGACGATCTGCAGGTCTGCCTCGAGTTTTGCAGTCTTCGGTACTTTCTTTTCATATTTTTCGCTGATGATAGTCGTCTCCACCCTCGATCCGTCCCGCTCCTCTGCCTCGAGCCGTTCATTCCTCGATACCAGGCGCACTTCGGGCTGCTTAACATCAAGAGACGCTGTTACAATCGTGTCCCGCTCATATTTTGTTTCCCTGATGACAGGGATTTCTTTCGCGGGAAAGATCGGGAATTTTGCATGGGCACCGAGCTGAAGGGCCGATGCCTTCCAACTGACGGAGGAAACGTCGGTTAACCCGAGATTATACCTCACTTCGGGCACGAGGAATGCCGTTTTTGAAATTGGCAGCATATAGCCGAGCCCGAGAACTACACCGAACCTGAATGATTTCAAATCAGGGATGTCTCTGCCGCTGATCGCGTTTCTGGTTGTCGTGCCTGTCTCCTTGAACACCACGCCGACGGGTGCCGTCAGTTTCTCGGCCTGATCGAACGTGCCTTTGCCGCCAAACCCCAGGTTGAGGCCGAGATAGCCGTTCAGCCCCTCGTATATGTTATAGCCGAGATAAGGCTCTATGTCAATCTGGCCTATTTTCGCGTCGATAGTGTGTTCGCTGGAGGCATCAGCAATTTTTTCCGTATCATATGGCGGAGTAGTCTTCCTGACTTCAACATTGCCGATCACGTCATCTTTTTTAAGCTTGGCATTCAGCACCGAATACCCTGCCCTTGCCCCAAGCATGAACTTGTCGGAAAGCGGGTATTCGAAAAGTGCCCCGATCGAGAATCCGTTGCCCGAGCCGCTTTTATATCCCGTGCAGCATCCGGGGCAGCCGGGCAGCTCGATGAAATCAGCTGAATGTATATTCCTGTTATAATCAGCATACCCGCCGATCCAGAATAACGGCTTCTCCTCCGCGGCAAAGGAATCAGGACAAACCCCGCAAATCATTGCAATGAACACGAACAGCGAAAACAATCCTATTTTCTTCATTTCTTTCTCGTTTATTTGTTTACTTATTATTTCCCTGATTCCTTATTTCACGATCATCAAGGGCGCCGTGGCCACTTCGCCCGGAGTCCTGAATATAATATAATAAACTCCGGACGAAAATCCCGACAAATCTACGTTCACGGTTTTCCCGGGTGAATCTGAAATTCCGCGGTTCCATCTGGCAACCTCGTTAATTACTCCACGGGCATCGCAAATTTCAACCCTGTGCAGGCCTGCCTCGAATGCCGTCAAAGTGATTTCCACGGAATTGCCGGCAGGATTCGGGTTCACGGCAGGCACTCCCGCGCCGCCCTTATACTCGATAAGCCTCTTTCCGGCCTTCGAACAGATTTTAGTCGTAATCTTTCCATCCACCGAGGTCACCTTGCTGACGTTCTTCCTGTCCTTGTAGCTGAAATAGGACACCTTAACAGGTGTTTCTTCGGCATCGCCAAGCATGGTATAGCCCTCCAGCGCGCAGAGCAGCGTATCTTTCGAATTGAGGCTGATATTATTCAGCCCGATCCTCAGCACTCTCTCACCACCGTCAACAGTTGATTCAAGAATGCTTCCAGTCCCGGCGGCCAATCTCGATGGCATGAACAGAGTGCGGTTGAAGCGCAGCTCGAGCGTGTCGATTGTGAATGCCTTCAATGAGTCCTCGGGCTTTTCAAGCGTCGCGTGGATCGGATAAACCGCGGTATCGTCCCAAGGCTCGTATATCATTTCGGCTGGTTTCAGGCTTATCCATTTGGAGGGCACAACTTCGCCCGTTATGTTGATCAGCCTTTTATCCGAGCACCCGTTAACGAGAATATCCAGCAGGAGGTCTCCGGTGAATTTACCGAGTGAGTCGCAGGTGAATTCAATATCCACCTGAACGCTGTCGCCTGCTTTAACAAATTGATTGTTGAAGTTATCGGGTGTCAGTTTATATTTTGACGAGAATCCTGCCTGCTTCATCATGGAGATGATATAGACTTCCCACGGTCCTTCATTCTTAATTGTAAGTGTAGTGTGCTCCACGTTGTTGATCGGTATCTGCCCGAAATCGACGGGGTTCGGGAATGCAATCAGCCCGCTGTTTTTCTCGCCGAGCAGATCCACCCTGTAAACTTTATCCTCGCCGTTGACGAAAGCATTTATAAGAATAAATGCTCTTTTCGGCCCGTCGGCCCCGCCCGAGGGTGCGAATTTAATATTCTGCCTTATGCTCTCTCCTGCTTGAAGCGTATCGGGGAATGTGCCGCTGCCGATTAACGTGAACATATCGATATCTGTTCCGCTGATTCCCGAGATGCTTTTCACGATGACGGGAGCCGGCCCCTTGTTGGTGAATATCGCGCTGTCGATCTTGTCGCGGCATGGATTGAGCATGCCGAAGTCTATTGTGTCGCGATTCTCCACCTCGGCGATTATACTGACGAGGCTGTAGTCAAAGTAGAGCGTGTCGGCGCAGGGCAGATTGAATATCACCTTAACGCGGCCGTTCAGGCTGCCCGCGAATGTCGGCTCGGCCACGAGGTCGAAATCAATCGTGTCATTGCCGTGAGGTATGAAGCCGCCGACGGGCTTTACGGATATATCGCTGTTGCCGGTTTCGAACTTAAGAATTGTCCTGTCGAACGAGCCGTTATTAATAATCCTGATTTTTTTCTTTATGTTGAATCCCTTCGGCACGTCCCCGAAATCCACCGACGTCGGCACGAAGGTAACATGTATGTCCTCGCGGGCCCCTTTCAGATCGACTGCCAGCTCCGGGGTATCCGGATCGTTGGTGTATATCATCAATTTCGCTGATTTCGGGCCCTCGGCACCCTGCGCGGGGTCAAATCTCACGTATATCCTCGTGCTGTCGCCAGGCTTCAACTCGGTGGGAATCGGGGGCTGCTGCGTTATAATAAAATTCGCTGCATCGGTGCCCGTGATCGCGGCAGCCTTAGTGATAGAAAAGCTCGCCGTGGATGACTGAGGATTCCTT
>CAZIHB010000182.1:0-5234 GCA_964538535.1 uncultured Hyphomicrobiales bacterium
ACGTTCAGCGAAGGCCCGATGGTGGCCGAGGAAGTGCATATGCCCCATCTGCCCGGTCCGATCTCGAAACCAACCCTGCCGCTGATTGGCGATTCACCGGCGAAAATTTCCACCATGATCGGCTCTGATATTTCTGCAAATATGTCGCCACCGTTTTCGACCCAAATTTCATTCATTCCGAATTTTCGTTTCAGGTCGCGGCCCACCCTCTCCGCGATCGCTCCGGCAACCGAGGCCATAGGCCCGGTGCCGGCACGCGCGGCCGCCCTGCACATCTCCCTGACGATGTCGGGAGAGGGGAATTTTGCAGGAACGGGTATCAAGGAACGTAAAAAATCATTGTTTTGCGCGATGTATCCCTGAAGCTCCTTCCGAAGCATTATCACCGTCCGATCGGCTTCCGCTGCCATTTCCCTGCTGAAAGTGCCTCGAGAGACCCCGATCATCAGGTCTGTTTCGTAATATTTGGAAGTGAAGGTGTTGAACCTTTTGTTCTTCTCCATCGAACGACGATAAGTCCGGTTTAAGTACTTCATAGAGATAATCCCCTTACATTTACCCTTTATAATAAATTCTAATTAAACCGAGAGGGCAGGCCTGCTCGCACAAGCCGCAAAGTACGCATTTTTCCCGGTTAATTGCAAGTTCTGCAGCCAGGTTATCAATTGTAAGGCACGAGCTGAAGCATACAGCGGTGCAGGCTCCGCAGTGAACGCAATTTTCCTCGTTAACCTCAAGCCTCTTCCTGATCGACATGCAGGAGATACCGGTTCTGCCAAGAAATTCAATAGCTGCATCGATCGATTGGCGGCTGCTCTCGAAATCGACGATCATCGTGCCTTCCCTGCCTGCTCCTATGTCAGCGTTGAAAATGTTCACCTTAAGGCCGTATCTGCTGCAAAGCTCGTGCACCACGGGCCTGTTCGTTGCTTCCTGCGGGAAATGCAGGCTATATCTTTCAATCATTTCTCCCTCCTGGTCCTTAATGGTTGGACAATTCCCTCCGATGGCAGGCTTGCCGACGGGGTGGCAAGATAAAATTCCTTATTATTGATCCAGGTTTTTGTTATCTCGGCAATTTCTCTGGCTTTCTTCAGGCTCGAAAGCGGCGCGGTGCGGATCCCGCGGCCGTTCAGAATGATCCTGCCGCTTCTGAGCTCCTCGTAATTCGTTTTTCCAAGCGCGGGGCAGTCCGGAAGTGAATAATCATAAATGGTCGTTTCGATTTCCCTGTTTTTGATCGATACACTCGATGCAATATCTTCATCTATCACCGGTATCGGTATGCCTACACCCACGAAAAGCGTTGTGCCGTACTTCTCGAAATACGCGCCCTTTATGAAGGATGAGTTCATCTCCTTTGCATTGCCGATGAGAGCAAGCGTTGCTGCCCCGGAAAGCGGCACTCCATGCTCATTCCGCGGTTTTGAAGTGTTGAATTGCGTGCCGTTCCATGCCACCTGGCCTTCAGCCCCGCCGAGAAATATCCGCGTGCCTATGCCGATCGTCCTTAGATAAGGGTCATTAAGCAGGGGGCTTAACTCCCCTGAGGTCGAATAATTGGCATTCCCGAATTTGGGAAGGAGAGTCCCCATGTACGTGTGTTTTATCCGGCTTGATGAATTGACGGCCACGCCGTAATTTTGATATACATTCCTCGGGTTGAACATGATAATTTCGTTCACTGTGGCCTTGTTTATGTATGTCTCGATATATTTCCCCGGATAGCAGTCAGTCCCCTTCCCTTTCGCTTTCAGGAAAATATCATTACCCTTGATCAGCTCTTCAATCACGTGGCCGCCGCCATATTTCGGGTTGTCGGGCGATTCGGAGGTTGCACCGATGTACGTATCCACGGCTGCCAGGCCGCCATAGGCCGGCACGTTATTCAATGTCAGCTCTTCCATGCGGATTTTTGTCTCGGGGTGTCCGAAATTTATAAAAACACCCGAGGAGCACATCGGCGCGAAAGTGCCAGTGGTGACAATATCCACACGTTTTACGATTTCGGATGGGGAGAGCTCTTCAGCCATTTTCGAGACTTCTTCGGCCGTCAGCACGACTGCCTCGCCTCTTCCGATTTTTTCGTTTATTTCATCGATTGATTTCTTTATCATATTACCACCCCGGCACCTGATTTGAAAAATTCGTCATGAATAAGATTCACGGCACGAGAGCAATTGCTTCTCTCCACGACAAGGTAAGCGCTGACCTCGGAGGCCCCCATGGCCAGCATGGGCACGTTGATGCAGCGATTCGAAAGCGCGCTGAGCGCCCTGCCTGCTATGCCGTACTGCTCGGTGATCCCCTCGCCGACAAGAGCCACCACGGAGATTGATGCATCTGCTGCCACCGTTGCCCCCTCGAGCTCATCAATGTCGGAAATGATCGCCAGCGCCGGTCGGATGTCCCTGCAATCCAACAGGAAATTGATCGAGGTCTGGGAAGTTATTATCGATTTTATCTTCATGCCCTGCTTATCCAGCGCGCCTGCTGCTTTTGATATGATGCCGGGCATGAATCCCACGCTCGCGCCCTGAATTTTAACAAGGCCGAAATCGTTGCTGTAGGTAACGCTTTTGATTGTTTTGGAAGCGTGGCCCCTCTCGCCGGATATTATTGTTGCAGGTGCTGAAGAGTTGACCGAATTTTTTATATTGAAGATTCTAATCGGGATATCATACTTTTCGAGCGGGTCAACCGTTCTCGGGTGAAGAATTTTAGCACCGAAATACGACAGTTCCGCCGCTTCGGAATACGTCAGCCGTGGGATTGCCTCCGTATTGCCGGCGAGCTTTGGGTCAGCGCTCAGGAACCCGTCGGTATCCTTCCAAAGATCCAACGATTCGGCCTTAATAATTGCCGCAATCACCGCCGCTGAATAATCGGACCCGCCGCGGCCGAGCAGTGTCGGCTTGCCATCCGGATTCACACCATAGAACCCGGGGATAATTACTATGCCCTCATAATCACAGGCCTTCAGCACGCCGGGCCTGGCTTTGTCAATCTTGACCGACGCCCTGCCATATTTACCGTTAGTTATCAAGCCGATTTCTTCAGGAAGCCTCACGATCGCGTGCTGCCCCTCAATAATCAACAAATGCTTCAAGATCGCCGAGCTGAGCCTCTCGCCGTAAGACAGCACGAGATCGTGCGCCTCGTCGCTCAGGCTGCCGAGATAGTTCACTCCGAGAAGTGCCCTCTCAAGCCCGGAAAGTATGGTATTTAACTCTTCCAACGCTGCCTGGCACCCCTCGCGGCTGCCGGCAAAGCTTAATATAATCTCCTCGTGCCGCGAGCGCAGGCCGGCAACTGCGCGGCTTATCGCTGATTCGCTTTCAAGCGATTCTCGGGCCACGGAAAGCAAAAATTCCGTCGTGCCGGACAAAGCCGAAACGACAAAAACAGCTTCTTTTCCGTAATTTTTAAAAACCTCTATGACTGATTTGATACTTTCGGCGTCCTTCAAGTTAGAACCGCCGAATTTCACTACTCTTTTCATGCCACCATCCGATTTTTTACAATAATGCATGTGATTAATTCAGGTGCACAGCAATCCGCAATTCATTTTGGGCATAATAATGCTTGCCGCGAATGATCCGGATCACTGCAGAACAACATAGCGAAATGGGTATAACGGCCTGCTCGTGGCGTTCAGGCGCAACGGGGCACTAAAAGACAGCAAGCCCTCTCTGCATCAATCACGCGGACCGTACAAATAAATTACAGACACATTCGCATCTTTAACATGACTCTCTCTGATTATTGAATGTTAAACTTATAATCTCCCTTTCGGGATTAGGTATTAGCACCTTTCAAGCGGTCTTGAGGTTGCTAGAGGTTCACTGAGCCTAATCTCTCCCCTCTTCTTTATAAATCATACATCCAATCAAGGATGGTGATATACAGTGCAAATATAGGAATATTTTCTTTTTCGGCAAAAATAAATCGCCTCAACAGGGGATTATATGAAAAAGGGCACCCGCGGGCGCCCTTTTTTTATCCGTTAAGTTTATTCAAGCTCTTCGCCGCCGCCATTTTCCTCCGCGGCTTTTCTCTCCCGTTGCTTCAGGCCTTCATTCAGCTTGTAAGTGATCCCGAGATAGAACACGCGGCTTTCTCTTTTCATAGAGTTCTCAACAAGATAATTCTCCCCGATCGTCGTGAAACGGTGCTTCATCGTGTTGAACACGTCGCTCAGCCTCGCTGTGAGCACTATCCGGCCATCCATCAGCTCCTGCCTCGCGGAAAGGTCGGTGAAGAACATCTCGTACCTCCTGCCCTGTGCCGTAACCTTCGGAGATCTATAGTTGGTCATAACCTGAAGGTAGGTCGATCTTGTGACTGCAAAATTCTGATTCACCTTTGCCGACCAGGAATAATCCTCGCGCGATATGTTATTATTGATGTCGCCGCCTTCAATCTTGTACTTGTAATACGACCAGTCGGCAGTAATTTTCCACCAACTGGCAATGTCACCGGAAATGTTCATTTCAAGGCCGTAAGATGTGCCGCTCGCAATATTCTTCAATGTGTTGCCAAACACATCATCGTGCAGAAGCTCTTTATACCTTGTCATTGCATCGTTAATTTTCCTGTAGAACAGGGCGGGTGCCAATGTAAGGTATTGCATGTTCCTGACGTAACCAATCTCGAAAGCATCAATGAACTCCGGCTTCAGGTAAGGATTGCCATACCGCAGATTCTTCGGGTCCCCGTAGTCGATGAACGGGTTCAAGTCCTCGAGGTCAGGCCGGTTTATGCGCCTGGAATAATTTATCTGAAACGAGCTTTGCTCCCCCGCCTTCATCGATATATTCGCGCTTGGAAACATGTTGAAATTATCCGTTTTTATCTTTTTCGATGCCGTCTTCTGGTCTGCATCGTTGCTGTTTTGCTCGAGCCTGAGCCCGAATTGGACCTCGAACGGATCCCAGTTGCAGCTGACTGTCGAATAGACGGAGTGGATGTTTTCATTATAAACAAAGCGGTTGCTCGTGGAAGTGTCCTTTTCCCAGATATTGCCGGCATAAATGTAATTTTTCATCGTCAAATCGGCGTCAGTTGTCCTGATGATCCCCTTGTATCCGGCTTCAAGCTTGAACAAGTCCCAAAACGGGAGTACGTAATCAATCTGAAAAGTGTAGTTGTCATATTTATTTCTCATGCCTGAGCTTTGCTTTGCCGGATCAGGCAAGGGCTTGTTTTGAGCATCGAAGAGGTAATTTGTATAG
>CAZIHB010000183.1:0-5234 GCA_964538535.1 uncultured Hyphomicrobiales bacterium
TGAAGGAGCTTTCCTTCATTGTAAAGGAAAATGCAGAGATAGTGAAAGACACGACAGGGCAGGTCGTGGAATCAAGCGATGAACAGCTTCGGAGAATAGTGGAAATCGGGAATATAGTGAAAGCATTCAACCGGTCCATCGGGAAGATAAATGACGGTATAGTCAGGCAGGATGAGAGGATCGGAAAAACCTTCCGCCTTATAGAAGAGCTTTCCTCGGGCATGGAATCGATTTTCAGCAGCACGTCGCAGATAGCAGGGCAGTCGAGGGAGAGCGTCGATACAGTCGAGAACGGCATCAGCATGGTGATGAAAATCATCGGGATGGTGATTGAAATAAACAAG
This sequence comes from uncultured Hyphomicrobiales bacterium, assembly GCA_964538535.1. GTDB lineage: Bacteria > Bacteroidota > Ignavibacteria > Kapaibacteriales > UBA2268 > CAZIHB01. The sequence goes on from CAZIHB010000183.1 coordinate 345, forward strand.
TCGATGCGTGGCATCAACGAGAAAATATCAGGCATTGGCAGCCAAATGGGGAAAATTGACGAGATGCTTGCCCAGATCAACAGCATATCACGCCAGACAAACATGATCTCGCTCAATGCCGCCATCGAGGCGGCACGTGCGGGCGAACATGGCAGAGGGTTTGCCGTGGTGTCGGAGGAAGTCCGTAAGCTGGCCAACTTGTCGGGCGAAGTGACAAGCGAGATATGTGATCTGATTTCGGACATAAAGTCGAACCTTGCCGTAACAATAAGCGCCACGGATTCCGGGGAAGCCCTTTCGGAAGAAAGCAAAAATTATGCTGAAAGCATCTCGCTGAATCTTGAAAATATGCTGAAGAGCATCAAGGATATGTCGAAAATGGTGCAGGGAATTTCCGACATCACTCAGGACAGGCGGCAACTCTCAAAATCAGTTCTGGTTTACACCGAGGACCTTGCTAACCTCTCGAAAAGCATCAGCGGGGAAGTGGAGAGCGAGGTTGAATCAATTCAGAACGTGGCGGGGTCATTCGGCGTGATTGAGAGCAACACCCGGCAGAATCTGGAGAAAGCCATGCAGCTCTCACAGGTTTCAGAGGAGCTGAACAAGGCCGTGGAGCAGTTCACGAAGCAGGCTTAAGAGCCTGTGTGAAAACAGCGGCAACGGCCCCTTTCCCGTTGTCATCTCCGCGGAGGAGCCTGTGTAAAAGCCACGGCGCGGCCCCTTTCCCGTTGTCATCTCCGCGGAGGCGGAGATCCATAAGCTCTTGCAAATCAATAGATTCCCGCCTGCGCGGGAATGACGGGTCAAGACTTTATTGCCATAATCGGGTCTTTTCACACAGGCTCGGAGGCGGAGATCCATAAGTTCTTGCAAATCAATAGATTCCCGTCTGCGCTGGAATGACGAAGAATAGGTTTATTCGCTGTAATTGAAACTTTTCACACAGGCTGCTGCGCGGGAATGACGGCAGAAAACATCTTCCCAAAAATCAGAACTTTTCACCCAGGCTGTTAAGAAAGGATGAGGATCAACACCTGTTTTTTCTTAAGCAGCGGCAGAGGCTTCTGCTTTACACGAACACGGCATTGCCGCGCGAGAGGCTGCTCTGCTTCATGAAAAACTCCTGCGAGCTGAAGGGCACCTCGTTTTCAGCGGGTGAGATTTTCGTGTAACTGCCGTCGGGGTTGAGCCTCCAGGCCTTCGTGTTGTCGCGCCAGCTTATGTTCAGTATATCCCAAAGCTGCCTGCGGAGGTTTTCGTCATCCACGGGAAACATCAGTTCAACCCTGTTGTGCAGATTGCGCGACATCCAGTCCGCGCTGGAAAGGAAGAACTCTTCGCTGCCTCCGTTTTTGAAATAGAAAATTCTCGAATGCTCGAGGAAGCGTCCGAGAATGCTCCTCACCTCGATATTTTCGCTAACACCGGGCAGGCCAGGCTTCAGGCAGCATATCCCCCTGACGAGAAGCTGCACCCTGACGCCTTTTCTCGAGGCGCGATAGAGTGCCGGCATCAAATCCTTGTGTGCAAGCGAGTTCATCTTGGCAAAAATGAATCCGGGGTTCTCCTCCGTGTGAAGTTCGGTCTCGCGCTCGATTTTTTCCATCAGCTTGTCGTATAGATTGATCGGCGCCACGACCATCTTGTTCCAGTCCTTCCTGTAGGAATATCCGGTCAGATAATTGAAAAGGAAGGTTGCGTCCCGAGCGAAGTCCTCATCAGATGTGAACATGCCGATATCAGTGTAGAGCCTGGACGTCACGATGTTGTAATTGCCGGTTGACAGGTGGAGGTATGTTTTCAGCACGCCGCCCTCACGGCGCACGACGATGCATATTTTGCAATGCGTCTTCAGCCCCGGCACCCCGTAAACAACGTGCACGCCGGCGTGCTCGAGTTCCTTTGCCCATATAATATTATTTGCCTCGTCGAATCTTGCCTTCAGCTCGACGAAAGCCGTCACGTATTTGCCGTTTTCCGCTGCCTTCTTGAGCGCGGCAACAACCGGGGATTGAAGCCCGGTGCGGTAAAGCGTGATTTTAATCGCAATGACGTCCGGATCCGTGGCTGCCTGGTCGATGAATCTGAGCGTGCTCGAGCCGAATGAATCGTATGGATGATGCACGAGAAAGTCCTTGCGCTTCACGGCGTCGAATACCAGCCGCCCCTCTGCCTGAAATTCATTGAGCACGGATGAAACGAAATGCTTGTCCTTCAGCTCGGGCAGTTCCAGCTTTGTCAGGGTCATGAAATCAGAGAGGTTCACCGGCCTGTCGTGAACGTAAACATCACCGGGCTCCAAGTCCAGTGTGTCCATGAGCAGGTTCACAAGGTGATCGGGCATCTTCGAGCCGACTTCAAGCCTGACTGCAACCCGCCCCCATCGTCTCTGCTTGATCTGCTCCTCAACTTCCGTCATCAGGTCCTCGGCCTCGTCCTCGGCGATCTCGATATCCGCGTCGCGGGTCAGCCGGAATGTATATGATGATTGAATAACCATGCCGGGGAATAAAACCTCTGCAAAAGCTTTGATCACCTGCTCAATCAGCACGAAGTGATAACCTGTGCCTCTCGGCAGGTTGATGAACCTTGGCAGCACGGTTGGCACCTGCACGAATGCCACGCGCTTCTCCGGCGTTTTCTTCCGCTCGTCGATAAGCGTGAATGCTATGTTCAGGCTCCTGTCGATGATCCTTGGAAAGGGATTTGTCGGCCCGACGGTGATTGGTGTGAGCACGGGCAGTATGTTCTCGTAGAAGTGTTTCTCTATGATAGCGCGGTCGTCGGCAGTGATATTCTTAAAATTATGGATGACTATGCCATGGCTTTCAAGGTTTGGCAGCAGATCGTCGTTTAGTATGTCCTCCTGCCGCTTGTATAGTATCTCCAGGCGTTTCCGAATAGCTGCCAGCTGCTGCCCGGGAGTCAACCCGTCATAAGACAATTCCGAGGTGCCTGCAGCAATCTGCCCTTTCAGTCCGGCCACCCTGATCATAAAAAACTCGTCAAGGTTGGTGCTGAATATCACGGCAAATTTCAGCCTCTCGAGCAGCGGGTGGCTCTTGTCCTCGGCCTCGGCCAGCACTCTCTCGTTGAACTCGATCAGGCTCAGCTCCCTGTTCAGGAAGTACCCGGGATTGTATAAGTTGTTGCTTTCGGCACTGCCTGCCATCACTTTTCCCGCAAAACAAGTTAAACAAGTAACCTGCAGAAAGAAGCAAAATCCGCACCGGAATTTTTTTTCATTTGCTGAAGGCAGGTATGCCGAAAAATGGACTAATCATTGATGAATCAATGGAATTCATCTGAAAAAACTGCCATGCCGCTCACTCCCTCCAGCGCGCCGGGCACCAGCTCGATGGCCATGAATACGCCGGGGGGCATCTCGAACGGCGGGGCAATATTGAATTTTTCAGCGGTTTTATAGCCGAACCTGGGATAGTATTCCGGGTGCCCCACAACTATTGCCGAGCTGAAACCATGCGCGAGGGCCACCCTGTGCCCCTCGTTTATAAGCAGCGAGCCTATGCCCTGGTTCTGATAGTCCGGCAGAACAGATACCGGGGCAAGAACGAGTGACTTGTATTTAATGTTGCCATTAACGATATCAAGCGGTGTGAAAAGAATGTGGCCGACTATAGTGCCGTCTATTTCAGCCACGAGGGACAGGTCGGGAATGAAATCTCCCCTTTTCCTGAGATTCGAGATAAGCGCGGCTTCATTGCCCTCGCTGAACGGCATATCCTTGAATGCAGTCGTTGTGATTTCTTCGACTGTTTTATAGTCTGACTCTGTTTCTCTTCTGACAATTATGCTCATAAAACCCCCGTAAAAATAACAATTTGCACAGGTGCATACTAACGTTGACAATATAGCAAAAAATTAATGATGGCCAATCCCGAGCCAAATTATTTTTAAAAAAATTGTGGGAAAGACTGAACGGGCAACGGCAGTATTCAGAGGATGCGGAAAAAAATCACCAGGATCTTTTTACATAAATATAATCGTACTTGATACGATATATATATAACATACGGTTTCATGGTGACCCGGAATGCACTCGGGCGCGAAGGGAGAGCAGAGTATGAGGGGAGACGAAATAAATAGCAAAAGCAAAGCGCGGTGCCGGGTGGAAAGCCTTTCAGCAATGACAATGGGTGCCACTCGGATTGGCCGGCCCGTGAAAGCCATCGGAACTTTGCCGCTTTATTTCCTGCCATGGATTCTCGTGCTTATATTTTCAGCATTCACTTCAGTGGCGGCCGCCGAAAATGCTAATGCTCAGCAGGCCGATAGGAAGAAAGTGCTCGTCCTCTGCTCTTATGAATTCGGCATGTCAACATATGATAAGACGAATGATGCAATCCTCGAAACCTTGGAGAAGTCCGGCATCAGCATCGAGAATGTTTACTTCGAGTTTATGGATTTGATCAGGTATCCCGAGAATGAAGGGGAAATAAAAGAAAAAATTGCAAGGAAATATGGAAATAAAGGTATCAGACTGATTGTGACCATTCACGAGCCGGCCTTTCGTTTTATAATGAATTACGGCCAAGACGTGTTTGCGGAAGTTCCGATTATAGCAATGCTCGTATCAAGTGATGCCGGTGTGACGCAGGCAGACAGGCCCATATACATGATGTATGCCGACTTCGACATCAAAGGGACGCTGCAGCTTACCTTGAAAGCGCTGCCAAAAACGGAAAGCATATTATTTGTGATTGGTGCAAGCCCCGAAGAGCAACAGCGCAAGAAGGCAGCTGCAAAAGAATTTTCCTCATTGCAGGGAAAATTGAAAATTGAATACAGCGACAGCCTGACAACATGGGAACTACTTCAAAAAGTGCAGGAGCTGCCCGAAAATTCGATTATAATTTATGGTTCTTT
>CAZIHB010000184.1:0-5226 GCA_964538535.1 uncultured Hyphomicrobiales bacterium
ATAAATTCTTCAATATCATTGCACACGATCTGAAAAGCCCTTTTTTTGGCATAAAGGGGCTGATGGATGTCGTGATTCAGGAATTTGATTCATTCACGGCCGAGGAGCTGAAGGAATACCTCGGCGACGTGAAGGATAACATCGACCAGGTTTACAGGCTGCTTGAAAACCTGCTGCAATGGGCAAGGATACGACGCGGTGACATAACATATTCCCCCGCTCCGCTCAGCCTGAGAATTCTGGCGTCTCAGGCCGTTAAGCTTCTGGAAGCCAACGCCGGGGTGAAGGGCATAGCCATCCGCAACGAAGTACCGGACAAAATCAACCTGCTTGCCGACGACAACATGGTGTTCAGCATATTGCGCAACCTGCTCTCCAACGGAATAAAATTTACCAACAAGGGCGGCACGATCGAGCTTACAGCCAGGCCCTCGGCTGAAGGGATGGTGGAGATCACGGTGAAGGACAACGGCGTGGGCATGAGCGAGAGCACAAGGGAGAAGCTGTTCAAAATTACTGAAAAGGTGTCGGAACGAGGCACCGCCGGCGAGCCCGGCACAGGGCTGGGGCTGTTTCTCTGCCACGATTTTGTGGCGATCCACGGCGGCCGGCTCTGGGTGGAAAGCACCGAGGGCAAGGGTACGGCATTTCATTTCACGCTTCCAGCCTGCGTTTAAAGCACCTTGGGCGTGTTCACCGGTTGAGAACATGGCGGCATAATTCTTGGGTAATTTTGGTATATTTGTATCTGAAGATTAAAAGGCGGCATCGGGAAAAATATCGGCACCGTATAAAAACCGAAATAAATAAAAAATCCCTTCGTCTTGACTATAGAAGATGGACAGAGATAAAAAATTATAAGATACGACATAAGATGAGGAAAAATGGAAGGGAACTTCTCAAATAGAGTCAACGAAGTGATCAAGCTGAGCAGGGAAGAGGCGTTGCGCTTGGGGCATGACTATATCGGCACTGAGCATCTGCTTTTGGGCATAATACGCGAGGGCGACGGCCTGGCCGTGAAAATACTGAAGAACATGGGCGCCGACCTGTATCAGCTGAAGAAAAACATCGAAGAGACAGTGAAGCCCTCGGGATCGACCATCACCGTGGGCAACATACCATTGACAAAGCAAGCCGAGAAAGTGCTGAAAATAACATATCTCGAGGCTAAGCTTTATAAATCCGATATTATCGGGACGGAGCACTTGCTTCTTTCCCTTCTGAGGGACGAGGAGAATATAGCCGCTCAGATACTGGGGCAGTTCTCAATAAATTATGATTCTGCCCGCCGGGAGCTGGACAATATTATTTCCGGCAAGCCGGCCGGCTTCGAGCCCGCCGCGGGCCCCGGCCAGGGCACGCCCGCACAGCAGGGGGCCAAGGCCAGGACCGGGAAGGAAAGGGTGAAAACTCCGGTGCTCGACAATTTCGGGCGTGACCTGACGAAGCTTGCTTCGGAGGGCAAACTGGACCCTGTCATCGGCAGGGAGAAAGAGATAGAGAGGGTATCGCAGGTTCTATCGCGCAGGAAGAAAAATAATCCCGTGCTTATAGGCGAGCCGGGAGTGGGGAAGACCGCGATAGTTGAAGGCCTGGCCCTCAGGATCGTCCAGAAAAAAGTGTCACGGGCGCTGTTCGACAAACGGATTGTAACGCTCGATCTTGCCTCGCTTGTGGCAGGCACGAAATACCGCGGGCAATTCGAAGAGAGGATGAAGGCAGTGCTGAACGAGCTTGAAAAAGCCCGCGACGTGATACTCTTCATCGACGAGCTGCACACCATAGTCGGCGCCGGAGGCGCGTCGGGGTCGCTTGACGCCTCCAACATGTTCAAGCCGGCTTTGTCTCGCGGTGAACTTCAGTGCATTGGCGCGACAACTCTCGACGAGTATCGCCAGTACATTGAAAAGGACGGCGCACTGGAGCGCAGATTCCAGAAAATACTGGTGGATCCGCCATCGGCCGATGAGACAAGGATTATCCTCGATAAAATAAAAGACAAATATGAAGAGCACCACAACGTAAAATATTCGGACGAAGCTATCAGCACCTGTATCCGCCTGGCAGACAGGTACATCAGCGACAGGATGTTCCCTGACAAGGCGATTGACGTTCTGGATGAAGCCGGTGCCAGGGTGCATCTGGCTAATATATTCGTTCCGAAGAACATAGTGGAGCTTGAGGAAAAAATCGAGGAACTCCGCAAGGAAAAGAACCAGGTCGTCAAGCAGCAGAATTTCGAGGAAGCCGCGCAGCTGAGAGATCTCGAGAAGAAATATCAGAACGAGCTCGAGGCGGCCAAGGCCGAATGGGAAAAGCAGGCAAACGAGAAGGTCTATCCTATCTCGGCGGACGATGTGGCGGATGTGGTTGCCATGATGACCGGAATACCGGTCAACAGAGTTGCCGAAAGCGAATCGAGCAAGCTGCTCAGGCTTTCGGAGGAACTCAAAGCATTAGTGGTTGGCCAGGATGAAGCCATCGAGCACCTGGGCAAAGCCATTCGCAGGGCAAGGGCCGGCCTTAAGGACCCGAACAGGCCGATCGGCTCGTTCATGTTCCTCGGGCCGACGGGAGTCGGCAAAACGGAGCTTGCCAAGGCATTGGCCAGGGTGATGTTCGACAGCGAAGACGCGCTGATAAGGATCGATATGAGCGAATACATGGAAAAATTCGCTGTGTCGAGATTTGTCGGGGCCCCTCCCGGCTATGTCGGTTATGAAGAAGGCGGTCAGCTGACCGAGAAGGTCCGCCGGAAGCCTTACAGCATTATTCTTCTCGATGAGATCGAAAAGGCGCATCCCGACGTATTTAATATACTTCTGCAAGTCTTTGATGACGGTGTGCTGACTGACGGGCTCGGCCGCAAGGTCGATTTCAAGAACGCGGTCATAATAATGACCTCAAACGTGGGCACACGCGACATCAAGATCGGCGGCAAGATAGGATTTGCTGAGCCGACAAAAGAAAACGAGTATGAAAATCTGAAAGATACAATCGAAGAATCGATTAAGCGAGTATTTAACCCCGAGTTTATAAACAGGATAGATGATTTCATAATCTTCCACAAGCTGGTGAAAGAGAATATCTACGGGATCATTGATATCCAGCTCGGGCGCCTCTCCCAAAGGCTCAAGATCAATCAGCTTAAACTTGAGCTGAGCCCGGAGGCAAAGGATTTCCTCGTCGAGAAGGGGTTCGATGAGAAATATGGCGCACGCCCTCTCCGCAGAGCATTGCAGAGATTTATAGAGGACGAGCTCGCGGAGGAGATTCTAAAGGGCGCGGTCAAGTCAGGCTCGACTGCTCTCGGTGAATACGACAGGGAGCAGAAGAAGATACGGTTTTCGTTCATCGAGCCGGAGCCGGCCGCTGAGAATAGCGAAGAGCTTCTGGCCCGTGAAATTGTGGACGGCGGCGACGGCAACGCATTGAGAAGCGGTATCAGTGAAAATTAGTGATACGCGTCTTGCCGTCACCAGACTGTATTTGTGGTCTTAGTATAGATTTATGGGGCTCTTCCGGTTTTTGTCGGCAGAGCCCTGATTATTTTATGGAGTGCGTTAAATCTGAAAATATTTCTTCTGCTACCTTCCCACGAGCACTTTGCCCGACACTTTCTCGCCCTTGTCTGATTCAATGCTGAATATATAAACTCCGGGGCTGAGGGTGCCGAGGCCCGTAAGCTTGATTTTGCCGGTGCCTGCCCGGCAGTCCTCAGTGCGAGCCAATTTCACTATTTCGCTGCCGTTTTGGCCGAACATTCTGAACGTCAGGCGGCGGGGCGCATCGAGCCTGAAGTTAGCGCTGAGCTCCTCGACTGCCGGATTGGGGCAGGTGCCGAGCAGCATCAGGCTGCCGGAGCTGAGCCTGCAAAGCCCGAAGAAATTGCTGCCGGCTCCCTTGCAGGCGTCCTCAAGCGTGATGGCTCCATCCTCAACGCCGCTTATCATGTCGAGCTCCTTCAATATCGGCTCGCGATAGCGTTCAGGCAGCTTCTCGGCGCTTTCGCGGCTGATGTAAAGCCAAAGGAAAATATCGGTTCTGTAGAAGCCTGCCGAGTCTGCCTCGGGGGCCGAATTAAACGTGATCTTGACGGGAAGCAGCCGGTTTATTTTCGGCACGTTCTTGTCCCAGTCATAAATATCTTTGCTTGTGCCATCAAGCATCGGGGAGCCTGAAATTATGGTCGTGGTCGAGCTTTTGGCAGGATCGTACTTCTTTGAGGAATAATTATATTCATATCTGAACCATTCCGTCTGAATTACCACCGGGCAGAGCGGATTGCCGTGAATCATGTCCCAGCCGGTGTATTTAATTCCGGCGTCGGGGGAATTTTGGCCTTTTTTATCAAGATAAAGGGGTGTCCGGACAATTCCGGGCTTTGTTGTGTCGTAGCCGAAGGACGCGAGCGCTATTTTTATTTGACGCCGTGCCTCCTCGTCGGGAATTTGATCAAAATTATATCGCTGTTCGACGTATGTTTCATAAATGCTGTCTTTTTTTATGATGTTTATATTTTCAAGCTCCTTATCGCTGAGCTCCATCACGCTGATCCCCGCGAAGTCTGCCATCGCGCTCTCACGGATTTTCGGGTTTGATTCCGTGCCCTCACCTCCGCTCTGCCATAGCCCGCCGTAAGCTTCAGCAAGCGAAACAGGCACGGCAGGTTCACTATAGAAGCCCTCTATTCTGCTCCTGGCTGAGGCCGGCAGCATTTTTATAAAGTTCCGCGTGGCAGGAAACCACAGAACAGCTACCGAGTAATTTTTTTCATCTCCAAGGCGGAGCACAATGGGGATCATGTGGTTGGTATCGAGCTGATTCGGCGATGAATACTGGTAGATTGCCGAGCACGTCAGTTTTTGGGCCGCCACGGAATTATCAATCATGCAGGATAGCCCGGTCAGGGACTTGTTTACTTCAAATGCCTGCTTCATCGGGAGATAGGGCGTTATCCCGCCGTAGCGGATCGATTAGGAGCCGTATCCTGGCTTGTGATTGAAAGCTGCCACCGAGAAAGGGAAAGTTCCGGCCGCCTTTTCCATGCTCCAGCCTCCGAATGGTATTACTTCATCTGTAATCAAGAAACCGGAGGAATTGAAGCTGACTTTCTTTCTAAGAAGGCCGAGCTTTGCCGAGTATCCCAGTTCAGATAAATCCTTTCCCCTGAAATCATTTTCGCTCAGCACCGTCTCCGTTATGAAATCGAATCCTGCGGGT
>CAZIHB010000185.1:0-4248 GCA_964538535.1 uncultured Hyphomicrobiales bacterium
CGATTCGCCATAACATATCACAGGCTGCTGAGAGACAAGCGCACGCTTCAAACCGAGCTTACCGACATACCGGGCATAGGCGCCAAAACCGCGCAGAAATTGCTCGTCGAGTTCGGGTCAGTCGAGAACGTCAGGAACTCGAGCCTGCAGGAACTTGAAAACAGCTTAAACAAAAAAGCCGCCGAATCCGTTTATAATTTTTTTCACGGGGGAAGTGATTTAGGCAGTGCAGGCGATTGTTCTGATGATATAATCGAGTGAACACGATGATGCTGGATAGAATTCTTGAAAAATGCCTTGAGGGGCAGAAGAATTTCGGCGAAACCGGGTATAAGGTGCCCGGTTTGTGGTTTGGTGAGAGCGGTGAAACATATTTCCGGAATGCGTATGAATTTTTTGCCGCGGCCATCCACAGAGTGATGGATCTGGGCGGAAGCTCCGGCCAGTATCTGCCTGGCGGGGGATTGATCTATAATCTCTTCATCAGGCTGGCAGCCGCGTGGGATCATGACGGCGATTCGGAGCTCGGAATACCATACGGCAGGCATGGCTTTCGCGAATCGGGCTCATTCCTTAAGGCAATCGCGCTGCTTCCTTACATGAAGTCTCTCGGCGCTGACACTGTCTATCTTCTGCCGGTGAACCGGCCGGGCCTCGAGAGGAAGAAAGGCAGGCTCGGCTCGCCCTACGCTGTTTTTGACCACATGGACCAGGATGATTTCCTTGCAGAGCCTTTGGACGGATTTTCCGCGTCCGATCAATACCTTGCCTTTATCGAAGCAGCGCATTTAGCCGGTCTGAGGGTGGTGCAGGAGTTCGTTTTTCGCACAGCCTCGGTGGATAGCAGGCTTGCAATCGAGCATCCCGATTGGTTCTACTGGATCAGGGAGGAAATTCCAGACAGGCAGCCACACGATCGGACCGGCAAGGGTTATGGCCCGCCCGTTTTCCTGCCCCGTGAAATAGATACAATTCGGCGAAAAGTGCGGGAAGGGCATTTTGCCAGGCTTCCCGCTCCACACGATGATTACAAAAAAATGTTCACTGACGTGCCTGAAGGTGTGGCGCGCGAAGACGGCAGAATCACCGGGTGGCTGAAAAACGGGACGAGAGTGCGGATACCCGGTGCATTCGCGGACTGGCCGCCGGATGACAATCAGCCCGTCTGGAGCGACGTGACGTACCTGAGGCTTTATCACCATCCGGATTATAATTATATAGCTTACAATACCATACGTATGTATGACGAGGAGCTGGCAGCAGTGGAAAACGAGAACAAGCCGCTCTGGGAATACATTATAAACATCATCCCGCATTACATAAAAAAATATAATATAGACGGAGTGATGATAGATATGGGGCACGCGCTGCCGGCCAAGCTGCGGGCCGCAATTGTCGATGCCGCGCGGGAGATTAACCCCGGCTTTATATTCTGGGAGGAAAATTTCAACCTGACGGCGGAAGCACGAAACGCCGGCTACGATGCTGCCCTGGGCTACATGCCTTTCGATGAGCACAGGCCGGGCAAGCTGAGGGAAATTATAAAGATGTTCGAGAAGGGCAGGTGCCCGATACCGTTCTTTGCCACAGCAGAAACGCACAACACACCGAGAGCAGCCACGCGGCACGGCGGTGAAAAGTACTCGAAAATGGCACTTGCGGTGAACTACCTTTTGCCGATCCCCTTGTTCCTGCATAATGGCTGCGAGCTTGGCGAGACGATGCCGGTGAACACGGGCCTCGACTTCACTGAAAGCATGATAGCAGAATATCCGCCGGAAATTCTGCCTCTTTTTTCGGAAGGGACGCTCCCATGGGATAACCAGGAATTCATGCCGTTCATGAGGGCTCTCAGGCGCCTGAGGTACAAAATACTGCCTGCAGGCCCGGTGCTGCTCCACGTGAACAACGAGCATTGCGTCGCCTTTCTGGTCAGGAACGACACGAGGATGCAAGAATATATTTTCGCGGGCAATTTCTCGGAGCGCGGGATAGATATTGAAATTGACGCCGGAGCCGGCGCAGAGAGCATCCTGGGAATATTCGAGGCAGTGCTGATAAGCCTGACCGACGGAAAATTCAAGCTGCACCTGCCCCCCTGGCAATTTTTTGTCGGTGAGGTGGAACTTGGCGGGACGAATATATAAAAAGACAATATTATCTTAATTTGAAATCCGGAATATTTTGAGTAATTTGATTTCCACTAATGGAAAAGTGCACAAATTTATTCAACTACAGAGGAAACGCATGAAATTCAGAACAATTATCGCCCTGGCATTCAGCCTGCTTCTGATCACTGGAAGCATGTTCGCCAAAACAAGCAAGGAATGCAGCATATTGACCAATATGCACTGCAACTCCTGCAAAAATAAGATTGAAAAGACTTTGAAGGGCATCAAAGGAATCGAGGAATCGAAAGCGGACGTTGATACAAAAATCGTCAAAGTGAAATATGATGCCGACGTCACGAGCGAGAAAGCCATACTGAAGGCCGTTGCTGGTGCAGGCTACAAGGCCGAGCTGGTAACGGAAGCCCCGAAAAGCAGCCTGAAGAAGGAAGTCAGGAGTTCCTGCCAGGAAAAATGCGGATCGAAAAAGTCCTGCAGCACTGAATGCAAGGATGCAAAAAAATAAGCATTCACAAATTTATTATTGAAAGCCTGCTTTACAATTTATAAGCGGGCTTTTTTTTTATTCCAAGCCTTGGAAAAATAATGTTTTGAGTGATAATTATTTTATAGGAAAAATATCAGGTTAGTATTAATTTAACCTATTATTTTATTTTTCAATACAAATTGGTTTCAGCATGAAAAGTATTTACGTTTTTTGGGTATTTATTTTTATTGCTTTTTTGGGGATATCATCCTGCGGAATGAATCCGAATTTTGACGAGAAGCTGCAGGCCGCCCGCGAAAGCGGCGGCAGCGGCAAGGCGGAAATAGTTTATCCCTTTGCGGGGGCTGTGTTTCCAAAGGATATTGCATCGCCTGTGATCAGATGGAAGGCTCCGGAAGGAAAATTCACATGGCTGCTGAGGATACGAGTTTCAGGCGGCGCTTTCGAAAAAATATACAAGGTGGCGACTCCCGGTGAATACAAGCTTCCCCCGGAGGACTGGAAAATCATCACCGGGAAGCATTTTGAAAAGGATATCGAGATCGCGGTGGCAGGATATGACGGGAAGAGTGCAGTCTCGGGCCAAACAAGAATCAGAGTGTCGCGTGACGAAGCGGGTGCCCCGATATTCTACCGGACAGTCCCACTGCCTTTTTCGCACGCGGTGGATCATCTCGAGCTGATAAGCTGGCGCCTCGGCTACGTCTCGGACGAAAAGATGACCGAGCCGGTGCTCAGCAACATGCCAGTCTGCGGGAATTGCCATTCCTTCTCGCTCGACGGGAAAACTTACGGTATGGACGTTGACTATGGCAACGACAAAGGTTCTTACGCCATTGTCAACCTCGGCGGCAAGAACGAGATCTCGCAGGAAAATATCATCACATGGAGCGATTACCGCAGGGAAGACGGAGCGAGGACATTCGGACTGCTGTCCTCGATCTCGCCAGATGGCCGCTATGCCTTGAGCACGGTGAAGGACCGCTCCATATTCGTGCCGAAAAACAACCTGGAATATTCACAGCTGTTTTTCCCCATAAAAGGGGTGGTGTGCGTTTACGACAGGCAAAGCCGGCAGTTTTACGGCCTGAAGGGTGCCGACGATCCGAAATACGTGCAAAGCAACCCCGTGTGGTCGCCTGACGGCAAGTCCGTAGTGTTTGCCCGGGCAAACTATATCAAGATAAATGCGGCGGAGAACTCATCATCGGCAATCCTGCCCACCGAGCTGGCAGCAGATTTTATCAACGGCCGGGCGGGAATAAAATACGATTTATGCAGGCTGCCGTTCAATGACGGGAAGGGGGGCACGCCGGAGTACGTTCCCGGAGCCTCGCGGAACGGGTCGAGCAATTACTTTCCTAAATATTCACCCGACGGTAAGTGGATAGTCTTCTGCAAGGCAAAGAATTTCATGCTTTTGATGCCCGACAGCCGGTTATGGATAATGCCTGCCTCGGGCGGCGAACCGCACGAGATGAAGTGCAATCTCGGGAACATGAACTCGTGGCACTCATGGTCGCCCAACGGCCGCTGGATCGTGTTTTCGTCGAAAGCAAACGGGCCATACACGCAGCTCTATCTTGCTCACGTGGATGAAAACGGGATAGACAGCCCGCCCGTTCTGCTCGA
>CAZIHB010000185.1:4258-5223 GCA_964538535.1 uncultured Hyphomicrobiales bacterium
TTTCAGCAGCCCGAACCTGGCATGCAATATTCCCGAATTCGTGAATATTAAGAACCACAAGCGCTTCACCCTGAAAGAAAAATTTCTGTCGTCCGATTATTACGTCCTCTCCAAGGGTAAAAACAAACTGACGCAGGGAGATTTCAAGGGGGCAGTCGAGGATCTTACGCGCTCTGTCACCATCAACCCGAAAGATATTGATTCTTACAACATGCGCGGCATCGCTACTCGGAGCTGAAACGGTACAAGGAAGCAATTGCCGACTTCGAGAAAGTGGTGGAGCTGCAGGGGGAAACTTCGGAGGGCTGCTACAACGTCGGGATGGCAAAGTTCAGCGCTGGAGATTTCAGGGGCGCAGTGAGAAGTTTCGAGGCTTCGTCCGCGCTCAACAAAAAGAATGTGAAAGTGCTGCTGAAACTCGCCGAGTCGAAATATAACATACAAGATTACCGAGGCGCCTCGGAAGCAGGAAGCATGGCAATCGCAGCAGATCAGAAAAATGCCTCGGGTTATTATATCCGCGGGCTTGCACGAATCAACTACGGCGACGAGAAAGGCGGCGTTGAGGATCTGAGGATGTCAGCTTCTTTCGGAAATGCCGAGGCATCGAGGGCACTGGCAAATATCGGCAAATGATTCGCGGGCGGCGGAATAGAATCGGAGGGGCCGGCAAATGTATATTGTGTTGAACAAAAAAAAATTGCTCGAGATAATTAAGGAAAAAAACATAATTTAGCGTTTTGGATTGTGATTAATCCAGGAAGGAATTTTATTGGGAAAAGGAAAGAAAGACTGATTTAATATGTACAATTGAATGGTTGAGGATCATGAACGACAACAAGTATTTGCACAGAGTGTTCGGGTGGCTGTCATTCCTAATCGCGCTCGCGACTTACACGATGACCATCCAGCCGAGTGTTCCTTTTTGGGATTGCGGAGAATTTTCAGCGGCATCAATCTGGCAG
>CAZIHB010000186.1:0-5209 GCA_964538535.1 uncultured Hyphomicrobiales bacterium
CGGCAAAAGCATCGCCGACACGTGACGCAACACTAACCGGCAAATTATAGTATTTCAAAACAATTAAATAAATATAAGGTGGAATAATTTGAAAAAAAGCGGAAAAATTCGGAATAATATCAAAATTTAACTAAAAGTTAAGAGATTAATTATGTGTTTGGCATATAAGAATAATTATTTTTCGTTGTGGCACAAAATTTGGGTCGGTAAATTCGTCTTTGATAACTGACTAATAGTGAGCATTACAGTGAGTGTAATGATAAAATGGCTAAAAAGGGCAGCTGCCGCCGCCACGCTCATCGGCCTCGCTTTCGTGCCGGCCGGCGCAAAGGCTCTTTATGGCAACTATTATCCCCGGCTGGACGGAAAGACCTCGTACTTCAGAACTGTCGCGAACTACAGTAATTCCACCCAGCTCACTGTCGAGGCATGGGTCAACCTGAATGCCGCGGCATCGGGCAGCTCCGAGCCGGGCATCGTTGCCTCGAGCGGAGGCCCCGACGCCACGGAAGTGAACGGCTCCGGGGAAGGCGCGTGGATGCTCTACCTGAAGGACGGGAAGTATCCGGCATTCAGGGCAAGAGAAATAGAGGGCCGCGGGAAAGGCGGCTATCTCGCGAGTCTCGTCGCCTACGATCCCCTGGCTTTTGTAAAGCCGGATGCGGACTCCACCGTCTATTCAAGGAACTGGACGCATATTGCTGCCACCGTCAGGGATAACGAGGTCGCGCTCTACGTGGATGGCGAGCTCGTGGCGAGGGACGTGAACGACAGCGTAATTGACGCCAGGATGCTTATTACCTCACACCCGGTGTGGATCGGGCTGAACCCGAACGACGCGATTGAAAGCGGCGACTACTTCGCAGGGGGAATTAAGGGGGTCAGGATATGGCATGCAGCCCTCAGCCAGGACGAGCTGCGCAAGAGGGCGGCGGGCTTCGATCTGCCCTCGAACGTCACGAAGACAGCTGATTTCCGCAGACAGCTCGATATGTATTACTCGCTTGATTCCACAATAGCAGACCTTGCGAGCGACAAGACGTACCAGTGCGGCAGCGACGAGCTCGAATTTATCCAAAAGGGAGAAGCGGCTGATGACACTATCCCCTATTATAAAGATTACCCGCACGTCAGGATCACTGCACCCGCTGCAGGTGCCGGGCTGATGAACAGGCAGGGCAAGTCGTACGAGATCAGGTGGATGGCTTACGGCTTCGGCGACCCGTCCCGGCTGCTCTCCCGCGACCTTGAGTTCAGCTACAGCATGGACGGCGGCCTCTCATGGTGGCCCGTAAAGGATAAGGACGGCAGGGACCTCGCAGGCGTGGGCGCGCCCGACGCGGAAAATGGTTCGGCAACATGGGAGCCGTGGCGAACCTCGGCTTCTACGGCCAACCTGAAAAATTTGCAAAGCTATTGCGACACCATGCTGCTGCGCGCAAGGGGCACGGCCTCCTTCAGGCAGGACAGCTTCTCGGTTGTCACCGGGAAGTTCAGCGTCAGCACCTACACATATGCCCTGAAAAAAACCGAGGGATCGATAATCGTGCTGCCGGGCGGCAACGATTTGAACTTGTCGGGCAGCACATTTCTGATAGAAGCATGGATAAAACCATACAGGTTCCCGACTGCCTCCGAAGAATTTTTTCCTCTGCTGGCCAAGATGGACAGCACGGCAGGCAAAGCGCAGTTCATGCTGAAACTGCTTTCCACGGGCCAGCTTGAGTTCAACTTAACGGGTGCCGACGGGAAAATATACACCGCGAAAAGCGATTTAAGCAAGCCGATCGTGAGGCCCAATTCTGTTTCGATCGATACGGCGTGGACTCACGTGGCACTGCTTTATAATAACACGGGCGATAAAGCCGAGGCGAGGTTCTACATGGACGGCACCGTGCAGAGATACTTGTCCGGGCAGCAGATCGACAGCATTAAAGGAATTGCCGATGGCAGCGGGCTGCCGCTTTTCGTCGGCTATAACCCGAAGATTGCCATTAAATCGGGTACGCAGACGAAGACGTACAACAGGCGCGGATTCATAGGCGAGATACGCGAGATCAGATACTGGGAAGGAGCACCGAACGGGCTGGATTTCAGCTCGGCGGAGCCCTGCGCGCTGACTAAATTTATCCAGGGGGCGCAATCAGCCAAAGCAGAAAATTTCGCCAAATCCTCCACGCAGAACCTGAAGTTCCTGCTTTCCTTCTCAGAGGGAAGCATGGCACACCTGGGATGCAACCGCGCCCTTCGCTCACCTGCTGACACGAATGTGCTCGCCCGCTTCTATGGCGATGCGGTCAGGTTTGTACCCGTTAAGCCATATATAAAGCTTGTCGAGCCATCATTCAGGCAGAAAGTACGCAACAGCTCTACAAACCTTCGGCTGCGCTGGGTCGGGATGGATTATGACGAGCAGGGCTGGGACGAGGGGACGTACCCGAAGCCTGCGCCATCGCTGGAGTTCTCCATTCGCGGCGGCGGCGGCAGCGTGATTCAGGCATACAAGTACGTCGGTAGCAAGTATTGGCAGGGCAACGTGAAAAGCAGCCTTACATTTCCCGATAATGATTCCTACAGGTTCAAAAGCAATTCAAATATAATATACGCTGCCAATCTTGATGTTTCAATGGCAGACCCGGACCGGAACAAGGATAATCTTACAGTTGACCAGGGGCCGCTATCAGCCACCCTGACGAATGCACGCCTCAGGCTGACGGGGCACTTCACGATCAACGGCAAAACGGAAAATATCGAAGCCGAGAGCCCGCTATTTACCGTGACGCCCGAGAGCAACTTCACAGTGCGTGCCCTGCTGGAAGGGCGCCACAGGGGGCTGCTTTCAGCGGGCAGTTTCAGGGATCTGCCCTCGAGTTACGCAGCCGGCGGGCTAAAGCTTAAACTCTACGCCGACAAGTCCGGCAAGCCCGGTGCCCTGCTGGACTCCGCGGAGTCGGAGAGCGGTTACGAAAGCCTTTCACCGGCAGACCGCGAGGGTGGGGATTTGAATTTTGCCAACATCAATTTCGTGTTCTCCGAGCTGCCGGATGGCAGATACTGGGCAAAACTCGAGAATCTGAATCACCTTGCCGTGATGTCGAGGTTTCCTGCCCCGTTCAGATTCAAGGGAGATGACAAGAGCACCCGCGCCATCGAGTCGGGGTGGGACTTCACGACATGGGACGGAGAGCCGGGCAACGTGATGAAAGACACCACGGACGACATATACACGGGCTTGAGATATACCGCCTGCGACAGTGCTGCAGTGCCGGGAGTGCCTGCATATCAATTCTGCCGGCTCAGCTTCAATAACGGGCTGGATGGCGGCTCAGCCGGTGCCATGGCTTCCCTCGTCGGCGGGGACTGCAATCACGACGGGAAAATTGATGACAACGACTACCTGCTCGTGCGCGCGCAGGCAGGCACCAACGATATGGCGGCAGATATCACCGGAGACGGGATCGTTAATTCCGATGACCGGACAATCGTGGACAGGAACACGGGACGCGGCGGAGTTTCAGCTTTGATGCCGAAAGCAGGCCTCCTGAAACCGGGCAAAGAAGCCAAGGTGCAATCAGCCACAGATCTTGAGATCACGGGCGAACTCGCCGCGAAGGATTCCACTGCATACTTTACCATATACGCCCGGAACCGAGGGGACAAGTTCATTCCCGGCAATTGCACGTTTGCATTTACCTATGACACGACCGTGGCAAGCTACGTGAAAATTACGGCAACCGACAGCATGGCATTCAATGCCAGGGCAGATAAAGGCTACGGCAACACTCTCTCGAAGCCAGACCACGGAAAGGAAGCCGCGCTGCCCGGGCTGCGCACCGTGGAAATAGACTATGACGGGCGCCCGGCCGGGAATTTTGGCGGCATAGAACTTGGCGGGGTAAAAACGATGATAGCGAAGCTCGAGTTCAAAATTCTAAATAAGAATGCCGCGCTCGTCTTCAAGTGGAGTGATTATTCATCGATTCACTCGATTGACGGCGCTGTCAAAACCGGCAGCGCGGAGTTCGTGCCCATAAAGGGAATGCCGCTCTACAGCCTGAACCTGACAAGGCCGGATGGCGGGGAGCTGCTTCGGCCGGACTCGGCTTACGAGATCAGGTGGGCAGGCAACGGCAAAAGCGCCGTCTATCTGAATTATTCAACAAACGGCGGTCTGGATTGGATCAGAATATCTGATAAGCCCGTGAGGCTCGAGAATTTGTCATATACATGGCAGGTGCCCCGCGCAGAATCCGAGGATTGCCTTGTGAGCATCTCGGATTCCGCAAGCTTGGCAGAGCTTGACAGGAGCAGCGCGGCGTTCACGATAGCCGCCGGATTCGGGCAGATCATTTCGCCCGCTCCCGGCGACGCGATATACCGCGGCGGCAGCACCGCGAAGCTGCACTGGAATGCCGGGGGGTACAGGCAGATCTGGTTCGAGTACTCCGTGAATGACGGCGCCACCTGGCAGGCTGCCACCACAATGCTGAAGCCGTCGCTCGGCACGGCGCAATGGAAGGTGCCGTATCAGACGACGAAAACAGCCATCATGAGGATGCTGGACGACTCCGGTAACGAGATTGTCCGCACGCGGCCATTCAGAATACTTGGCGGAACGCTCACCTTCACAACTCCGAAGCAGGGCGAGACGATCGTGGGCAGCATACTGACGAGAATACGCTGGACGAGCGGTAATCTCACGGATTTCAACCTGCTCTTCACGAGCGACGGGGGCAAGACCTGGTCGGGAATCATTCCCGGCATAAATGCAACGACAGGCTACGCCAACTGGACACCCCCGGACGAGGACTGCGTGAAGGCCGGAATAAAAGCAATATGGGGAAGCGACCCCGAGATGGAATACGACAGGGTGCTTCCGTTCACGATAAAAAAGAAGGGCGTTTCCGTGGCCCCCGCAGAGGCTGAAGGCGGGCCACGGGTGTCTCCGAATCCCTTCTCCGAATCGATAAGCATTTATCTTCCCGGGGGGTGTGCCGGGCAATTATCGATTAAAATATATAATTTACAAGGAAATAAGCTGATCGAGAGGAATAAGTTCATAAATGACGCGGATGCTGTCGAGATAAATACGGGCGCGCTTCCCGCGGGGTGTTATATCATTGTAACAGATTGCGGCACATGGCATTGGAAAAACATTGCGATTAAGGAATAAGGATACGAAACAGAAAGCTTTAACTGATAATAAATG
>CAZIHB010000187.1:0-5191 GCA_964538535.1 uncultured Hyphomicrobiales bacterium
AACACAACCAAAAGCACAGATGGCAAGCCGTACAAGAGAGAAGTTGTGGTGGTAAGGTCGATACCCGGAAGCCCGTTCGAGGAAGAGCTCGACTCGCAGATCGCGCTATCCAGGACTGCCCCCGAGCACGCGCCGAACGCGCACCCGGGCACTTACCCGCCCGATTACAGCGTGCTGAAGGCCAGGACAGCCTATGACAACTCACCGGAGAGGCTTGTCTATGAGCCTTCTCACCCGGACGCTGACAAGGACGGCTACGTGCACTACCCGAACGTGAACATAGTGACTGAGATGGTCGAAATGATAAGCGCGCAGAGATCTTTCGAGGCAAACACCGGCGTGGTGGATGCCGCGAAGAACGTGGCGAGGAATTCCCTGGAGATCTGACAGCCCTCAGGGTTTATAAGATAGATTATGAGAGGTGTGAATGAAAGTAGCTTTGACTAATGTATATATGAATTCCTACGTGAACCGTGCCGAGGATGCAGCCGCGGCGCGGGCGGGCAGCAACGGTGCGGCTGCTCCGGCGAAGGCCCTATCAGAAAAGGCCGCGAAAGCGGTGCAAAAAGCTGATGCAGCGTCAGTGGCCGACACGGACACGCTGATAACAAAAAAAGAAAGGGATTTCTTCATAAAGATGTTCCCCGAGAATTCCGCGCAGCTGGAGAAGCACGTGCTTTTCAACCGCAATGGCAAAATCTCGGCAGCCGGAGTCTCGAAGGGACAGATTATTGACGGCAGAATTTAATGGCTGGCAGCAATACCACGCCGATAACACATGTTTAGGATGAACCAAAGCGAAAGGATTCGCCATGATTATCGATGAAATGGACCCCGGGAAGCAATACATGCCTCTCGTTCAGCAAAAGACCCGCGAGCAGGGCATACCTGCAGGCGGTGCCTCTTTCTCCGACACACTCAGCGACTTCATTAACGACACGAACAACCTGCAGGTTGAATCTGCCGATCAGACCGAGAAGCTGATCAAGGGCGAGCCTGTGGACATACACGACGTGATGATAACCGCGCAAAAAGCCAAAACCAGCTTTCAGCTCCTGATGGAGCTGCGCAACAAGGGCCTTGATCTCTACAGGGAAGTATTGAGGCTGCAGGTTTAGTTTTTTTTATATTTTTCGCTTCAGGCTTAGATTATGGCAGAATTCGCTCTATTGAACCAGGGAAAGAAATTTTTCGGCAAGCTGACGAAAACCCAGAAGATATTGTTCGGCAGTGTCATCGGCGCCATGCTGATCGGCACTGTTTCTTTGTTTTTCCTACTCGGGGAGAAGCCCGAGTACGGGGTGCTGTATAGCGAGCTCGAGCCATCGGATGCATCAAAAATAGTCGAACAGCTGAAAGAAAAGAAGCTGCCCTACAAGCTTGAAAACAACGGGTCAACGATACTCGTCGAGAAGCCATCAGTTTACGAGACGAGGATAGACCTTGCCGGCAAGGGCCTGCCCGAGAGCGGCACGGTGGGCTATGAACTATTCGACAAGACCAACATCGGCATGAGCGAGTTCGTCCAGAAGCTGAACTACAGGCGGGCGCTCGAGGGCGAGCTGGCAAAGACGATAAAATCGATCGATGAAGTGAAGAACGCCCGGGTTCACCTCGTGATACCCGAAAAGACGCTGTTCAAAAAAGACCAGAAGGAACCCACGGCCTCCGTCACGCTTCATCTGAAGAGCGGCAGAAGCCTGAGCAATATAAGCATGGAGGGCATCCAGAACCTCGTGGCAAGCAGCGTCGAGGGGATGAAGACCGGTGCGGTGACGATAGTTGACCAGCACGGCAAAATAATATCGCAAGCGCCGCTTGACGAGAATTCGGTGGCCGGCCTGACGGAAGCACAATACGACCAGCAGAACAAGGTGGAGCAGTCACTTGCCCACAAGGTGCAGACGCTTCTCGACGGGGTGCTCGGCGCCGACAACTCGCAGGTGAAAGTGAATACCGAACTGGACTTCACGAGGATAGAATCCACCGTGACGGATTATGACCCCGACAAGCAGGTCGTCAGGAGCGAGCAGAACATAACCGAGAAGAGCGCTTCAACGGATTCGCTGAGCTATCCCACGGTGAGCCAGCAGAAAGACCAGTCGAACTCCATAGCGAACTACGAGATATCGAAGAAAGAAGAGCATATAATAAATGGTGTGGGCGCGATAAAGAGGATGTCGGTGTCCGTGCTCGTGAACGGCACATCGAAAATTGCCGATAAGAACGGGAAGAAGGTGATTCAATACATTCCCCGCACGAAAGAAGAGATGGACCAGCTCACGCTGGCGGTGAAGAATGCCGTGGGCTACGACCCCTCGAGGAACGACCAGATCTCGGTGCTCAACGTGCCGTTTGATAACTCCATGCTCGAGGAAGAACTCGAAAAGTCTCAGCCGATACCATGGCAGCAGGATCCGGAAATACGCAACCTGATAATTCTCGTGGCGGCCATGCTTCTGACCATATTCATCATGTACAGGATACTTCACTCGAAGCACGTGAAGGAGAGAATGCGCATAGCCATGTCGCTCCCGGCCAAGGTCACCATCGACCGCGATCTGATACCCGAGGAAGAGGAGGCAGGGGAAGAAGAGGAGATGGAAGAAGGGCTGGAGGACCTCCAGCTGGACGAGGAAGACCTGCTGCTGCTTCCCGCCGAGCTGCCGGAGCAGCTCCTGCTCGAGGGGCAGATGCCGCTCGAGGAAGAGGAGGCAGTGGAACTGGGCGAGGGCGAGAGGTTCGACAAGGGAATCCTTGCCGACCGTGCCAAAGCAGCCCTTGAAGAGAGCGAGTCCCCTGAACTAACGGAGGAAACGATGATGAAGCTGGAGATGAAGAACAAGGTGGAAGGCTATCTTGATGACAGCACCGAAGACGCCGTGAGGCTGATCAGGGTGTTCCTCGCGCAGGACTTCGACTCGCTCAGGCTATAGCACCGGGCAGGGCAACAATAACGCGGAGCCGGCAATCGTTTATATATAAAAGAATTAAGCCGGCGCTGCGGGAAACGGCGCCTTGAGTGCAACGAATTTTGTTTGTTTTTAAATCAGTTTGACGTATATTTTTTTTGATGTTGTTGAATTTTTCAGCCGGCGGGAAATAGATGGCCAAGGCACAGATAGCACTTGAAACACTTACCGGGAAGCAGAAAGCTGCAATCCTCCTGATGTCCATGGATGTGGACGTGGCGGCAAAGGTGTTCAAAGAGCTCGATATGAAGGAAGTTGAGCAGATAGCCGTTGAAATAACCAACCTGAGAGATATATCGCCCTCCGTGGTGGAAGATGTGATAGAGGAATTCTATCAGCTGATGACGGCCTCCACCTACATGGTGGAAGGCGGGCTCGAGTATGCCCAGATCCTGCTCGAGAAGTCCTACGGCCTGGAAAGGGCCCGCGAGATCATCGAGAAGATCCGCGTGCTTACGACGGTGCGGGGCTTCAATATCCTGAAAAAATCCGATCCGCAGCAGCTGGCAAGCTTCCTTTCGAAGGAGCACCCGCAGACGATAGCCCTGATCCTCTCGCACCTGCCCCCGGATCAATCGGCCGAGGTGCTCAACGAGTTCAAGGACGACCTGCGGGGCGAGACCATCATGAGGATGGCGACAATCGGCAAGGTGTCGCCGCAGCTCGTCTCGGAGATAGAGCACGTGGTGGATCAGATAGGCGAGGCCACGCTCTCGCAGAATCTCGCGGCCGCCGGCGGCGCGCAGCTCGTGGCGAGCATATTGAACAAGAGCAACAACGCCACCGCCAAGTCAATGCTGGAAGCCATCGAAGAGAAGGACTACAACCTGGCCACTGAAATCAAGCGTCTTATGTTCCTCTTCGAGGATATCATACTAATCGACGACAAGGGCATTCAGCGCATACTGCGCGACGTGGACAAGCGCGATCTTGCCCTCGCGCTCAAGGTCTCGGACGACAAGATCAAGCAGAAGATATTCAAAAACATGTCAGAGCGCGCCGCCGTCGTGGTGAAAGAAGAGCTCGAATTCATGGGGCCTGTGAAATTGAAGGACGTTGAAACTGCGCAGATGAGAATAGTTGACGTGATAAAGCAGCTCGAGGCCAACGACGAGATAGCCATTGGCGGGCGCGGCAAAGAGGACATTTTCGTATAGCCGGATTTATGATGAGATTATTTCTCATACCGGCATCAATGAACGCAAGCAATCGGAAAAAATATGGGCAGCATAGTTCTCAAAATTCCGCGCGGAAGGCAGAAAGTACGCATACTGCGCTCGGAAGAAGCAATAAGGCAGGAAATTGAAAGGCGCACTTATCTCGAGGCGGGCCTGTTACGAGAGGCGGAGCCCGAGCCCCTGCCTGAAGAAGCGGAAATCCCGATCGTTGAAGATTTGGAGCCCGAAGCAGAGCCCGTGCAGGCACCGGCCGCACCGGGAAAGTCTGTTTATACGGAAATTTACACGATATCCGACTCCAACCAGCCGCTCGAGATTGACCTTACGAACGTCCACGACCATGAGCAGGTCATAGGTTCGATACAGGAAGAAGTTCAGTCCGCTTACGACAGGGGTTTCAACGACGGGCAGGAAGCCGCCAAGGCAGCCATGAATTCCGAAATGGACAACTACGCCACTTGGATAAACAAATTTGAGACATTATCAGCCGAGCTGAACTCCGAGCATCTTGACGAGACCCGGAACCTGACAAACCAGCTCGTGCCCCTGGCCGTTATGATAGCCGAGCAGATACTTCGCCACGAGATATCCACTAACGGCGAGCTGCTCGTGGAGCAGATTCAAAACGCCCTCGAGGCGCTGGATGACGAGGCTGTTTACAAGATATTCATTAATCCCGCCGACATGGAGATACTTCAGAAGGCAAAAAGCCGCCTGACGCATGATCCTGCGCGGCTCGAGAAGACGCTCATAAGCCCCAACCCGGCGGTGGACCGAGGCACGTGCGTCCTCTCAACCTCGTCAGGCACGATAGATGCCAGGCTGCGCACGCAGATCGAACGCTCCAGGCGAGTGCTTGAAGCCGCCGCGTCGCGCGGGCCGGGAGCCGCGGGATGAACTCCGGAAATGTTTCCTCAAGGTTCGCCGAAGCCCTGAAAGGCGCGAACCTGCTCGAGATGCGGGGCAGGATAACCAGGGTGGTCGGGCTTGTGCTCGAGAGCGAGGGGCCGAAAGCCGCCATAGGTGAGATATGCAACCTGA
>CAZIHB010000188.1:0-5189 GCA_964538535.1 uncultured Hyphomicrobiales bacterium
TGATGAACGCCGCTCGCTAGCGCCGCTTGCCGTCGGGCCGCCGGCTATTATTAATGGCCGCTCGATCCCCGCGGCAATGAAATCACCGGCCGTTATGACTCCCATCCTTCCAACCCGATCAAAGGTACAAATCTGAAATTATTTCTTTTCGTGGTCCTGTATTCCTTCTCCGTCAGCCTGTCCACGACGTACATCTGCTGCGATCCTTTGTCTCCGACGGGTGCCACAATCCGCCCGCCCACGGCCAGCTGTGCAAGCAGTGAGTGAGGTATCTCGGGCGCGGCGGCAGTTATGATTATCCTGTCGAATGGCGCGTGTTCCGGCCAGCCGAGTGTGCCGTCCCCGTTGAGGAGCTGTATTCCTATGCCATTGCTCTGGAAAAGAACGCGGCAATTCATGTAAAGAGTGGTAACGCGCTCAATCGAATAGACCAGTGCACCCATCATATATAGAATAAAGGCCTGGTATCCGCTGCCGGTGCCGATTTCCAGCACTTTCACACCAGGCTTGACGCCAAGGAGCTCGGTCATGTAAGCCACGGTGTATGGCTGGGATA
Organism: uncultured Hyphomicrobiales bacterium; assembly: GCA_964538535.1. Lineage (GTDB taxonomy): Bacteria > Bacteroidota > Ignavibacteria > Kapaibacteriales > UBA2268 > CAZIHB01. Next base: position 557 of record CAZIHB010000188.1, read on the forward strand.
TTGTCTGCCCGCATTCGATGGGTAGGGCATTGTCGTCGTAGGCATTCTCCGAGTAGTCGCTGAGAAACACTTCGCGCGGTGTGGATGCCATTGCCAGCAGGGTTTCCTCGTCACGAATGCCCTTTTCGCGCAGGATTCTCATCAACCTCTGCCTCTCGGCGCGGCGCTCCGGCAAGACATCCCTGAAGGGATTGTCCATTATCAGCCCTCCGCAAGCTTGGCACGCAAAATTTTTGGTAAATCATCGTAGTCGATATTGAATTTTATGTCGCCGCTGTCCGCGATCGAAATCCACCCCGTCTCCTCGGAGACTATGAGCACCACGGCGTCCACCTGCTCGGAAAGCCCGAGCGCGGCCTTGTGCCTGGTGCCGAGATTCTTGCCGTGCACCTTCGATATTTTTGCAAGCGGAAGCATGCACCTCGCGGCAACTATCATGTTGTTGTCTATTATCACGGCACCGTCGTGCAAAGGCGATTTCGTGTTGAAAATCGATACGATCAGCTCCTTCGATACGGCGCCCTGCAGTATTATTCCGGTTTCTATTGTCATCTGAACGTTCTGCGAACGGGGGAACACAATCAGCGCCCCGGTGTGCTTCTCGCTCATCTCTATCACCGCCTCGAACACCTCGTCTATGGTCTCGGATATCTTCGACTTCACAAAAAGCCTGAAAAGGGGGGTTCGCGTGACAAGCACGAGCACCTTCCGGAGTTCGGGCTGAAATAAGATGATAAAAGCAAGCAGCCAAATATCCGAAATAGTCCGCAATATCCAGTTAACGGACCTTAGGTTTATGGCTTCCGTGATGAAAGAAAGCCCGATGATTATCATCAGGCCGAAAAGTATCTTCACGGCTATCGTGTTTTTAAGCGCTCTATAAAGCCAGTAAAACATCACCGCAACAAGCAAAATATCGGCAACATCAACCAGCGTGACGTTCAAAAAGCCAATTCTGAATAGTTCTGTCATTGCCTGCCGCTTTATATGTTATTTTTTAACTGCCCTTCTTCATCGGCAGTTTTATCTTGTAACTTTTTCCTTCTGCTTTCCTGTTGTTTCTCGTAAGCCCTTATGATCTCCGCTACAAGTTTGTGGCGGACAACATCTTTATTTTCGAAAAAGACGAACTCGATGCCCTTGATGTTTTGAAGAATATCCCTGGCATTTATAAGCCCCGACTGGTCCTTGCCCGTCAGGTCCACCTGGGTTATGTCCCCCGTGATGACGGCCTTGGAATTGAGCCCGAGCCTTGTCAGGAACATCTTCATCTGGGTGATTGTGGCATTCTGTGCCTCGTCGAGGATGATGAAGGAATTTGCCAGTGTGCGCCCGCGCATGTATGCCAGTGGGATAATCTCGATGATTTGTTTTTCCATGAGCGTCTTCATCTTGTCGGCGCCAAGCATGAAAAGCAGCGCGTCGGTAAGCGGCCTCAGATAGGGGTCGATTTTGTCCTTCATGTCGCCGGGCAGGAAGCCGAGCGACTCGCCGGCCTCCACGGCCGGGCGGGATATGATGACGCGGCCAACCTCGTTGTTCCTTAGCGCGTTAAGTGCCATGGCAACGGCCAGGAAAGTCTTGCCTGTTCCTGCAGGGCCGATGGAAAAGACTACGTCGTTGTTCAGCACTTTCCTGCAGTAATCTATCTGGCGTTGAGTCTTTGCTCGCACGACGTCTTTGACGCCATAGTATATGATATTATCCTTGAAGTAGCCCGCGCTCGAGGGATCGCGCGAAGGCCGGATTTCCAGCAGGTTCAGGATGGTTGAGAGGTCCTGTTGTTCCAGCGTGTTGTTTTTCTTGTATATATATGCCATTTCTTTGAGCACTTTCTCGATTACATCGATTTCCTCGCCCTCGCCCTTGATAATAACGTTATTGCCCCTGAGTACTATCGTCGAGCTGAATCTCGGTTCGATCACCTTCAGCAGCTCCTCGTTATAAGTCAGGAAGGCCACAAGGTTGTTATCATCAAACGATAGCTTTCTTTCAACTATTTCCATTATTTTCCCGCGAAAATTTTATCCGATAAATCAAGATAATTTACCAATAATAAAATAACCTGACAAATAAAAAACCCCGCAGTGAAGCTCACGGCGGGGTTTTCATATCATCAGGCCCTTGATTATCAGTTGCCTTTCTTCGATCCTGTCTGTTCAGTAGCCGGCTCGGCTGCTTTCAGCTCGGCTGCCTTTGCCGCGCGGGCCTTTTTCTGCCTCCAGTATTTTCTTTCGGCCTTAAGCTCGTCGCTTGTCTTGGCGCCTTTCTCAGGCAGCGTAAGCACCTGGCCGGGATAGATAATATCCGGGTTCTTCACGAGGCTCTTGTTGGTCTGCCATATTTTTGGCCAAAGGAACGGATCGCCGAGTATTTCGATCTTGCCCGCTATGTTCCACAGGCAGTCGCGGTCCTCGGCCCAGGTGCCGACCGTGTAGGTGGTCATTTTCTTAGTTCTGTAAAGGCCTTTGATGTCCTTGGCAGTGGCAATTATCTTGTTGTAGAATTCCGGGATAAGTGAAACCTTATTGCCGCGGAGCTGATTCAGGCTTTCTTCGAGTGCCTTCACTTCGTCCTGCTTTTCGGCAAGCTGGTCATCCGAGAGCATCTTCATCTGGCGTACTTTGCCCTCAATAACGCCGAGTTTCTGGCGGAACGCATCAATATCGGCATCCGTGATGGCAAGGAGTCTCTTGATTTCTTCTCTGCAATCTTTAAATTGCGCCATTGATTTAGTGAGTGAAGCCTTGGATTCGTTGTACTTGCTTGTCATCTCCTGAAGCTGAGCTTCAAGAGCATTTACCTTCGACTGGAAGTCCTGTATTCTGAACTCTGCTTCTTTCTTTGTCAGCTCGATATCAGGTTTGCTCGATGGCGGCATCTGCTGCTGGGCAAACGTGTCTATGCCGGCAAATAGAGCGAGAACTATAAGTAAAGCTATTTTTTTCATGTTTCTCCATTTTGAATTTTGTTTTACATACACTCATGTCAAACTGCACACAAGGATCCTTCTCGGGATCATTATTTCTGTTCCCCTTCGGGATTAGTTTGAGCCGGTGTGTAATCTGGCCACACGTTTGGCCACTGAGCAAGCTTCGACTTGATAAATTCTTTCTCTTTCGAGCAGTCGTTCAGCTCTGCATTGCGTGCTTTCAGCTCGTTTTCCACTTTCTGCATCTCTGTCCGCTTGTTAGATATTTCTTCGGTCAGAGTTCTTTCCTTTTTTCTTAGTTCGGCTAATTGCGCTAGCTGCTCTTCGGTCACTTTCGGCGTGCAGCTTGTAATCACAAAGCCGGCTATCAGTGCCGCTGAGCAAATGCCTGTTATGGATAAAAGGCCCTTACGACGCATAAGTCCTCCATAAGATATTGATAAAAAACAAATATATTTTCTTCTTTTCCATTCTTAATCATACCTTTATTGTCTTTTCCATATTCACTCTATGCTGCGTCGAACACTTCCGACCCTATTACAGTTGCTTAACAGCATAATTATTCCAATATGGAATAAACATAAAGCCTAATATACTCATTTTCTCCAAAACATACAAAACACAAGGATAAATATTACCCTTAATTTCGCTTTTTCAAGTTAAGGGAATAATGTAAGATTCTCAATGATTTTTTTTGCTCGATTTGCAGATGTAATATCGTGATAATTATCAGTAAACAATCGATAATAAGGAGTATCTGCCAATGCACCCGGAAGAAAATATTCGCTTCTGAATTTGATTTTTGACGGAAATAAGGCGGAATTTATACTTCATGGCAGGGCAGGACGTAATTAGATATAATCCATTGCATTAAGCAGGTGCCGGCTTTAATCCCCGCCCCATGTAGCGGGGCGGGATCTGAAGCAAAAAAAAATCGTTCTCCCGGCGCGATGCAGCACCGTCTCGCGGTGTCGCGCCCGCGATGCAGCCGCCCTATATTAGCACCGGAGCAAGCCATTTCTTCAGGTAGTCCGGCGTGACTCCCTTGCCGGCGGCGTACGCGGCAAGCTGGCCGGCATCAACTTTGCCGACTGAAAAATATCCGGCCGAGGGACAGGCAAAATATAGTCCGCTCACCGAGGCCCCGGGAGCCATCATGAAGGATTCCGTCAATTTTATTCCCGTGGCTTCCTCCACTCCAAGCAGCTTGAACAATGCGCTGTTCTCCGTGTGGTCCGGAAGTGAAGGGTAACCGTATGCGGGGCGGATCCCTTTATATTTTTCCGTGAAAAGGTCTTCAAATCCGAATTCTTCCCTTGCGGAGTATCCCCAGTATTCCTTACGCACTTTCTCGTGCAGCAGTTCCGCAAAAGCCTCGGCCAGCCTGTCGGCGAGTATTTTCACCATGAGTGCGCAGTACTCGTCATTATCATTCCTGAATTTCCCTGCAAGCTCATCGGCTCCGATTCCGGCCGTAAGCGCAAAAGCCCCGATATAATCGGGAACGCGGCTTCCCGCCGGTGCGATATAATCAGACAGGGAGATGTTCGGGCTGCCGCTTTCATGCTCCGCTTGATCCCTTAGAAAATGCAGCGTTGCAATCACATCCTCGCGCTTTTCGTCGGAGTAAATATCCACTCCGCCGCCCGGGTTCGCGTTGGCGGGAAATATGCCGAACACCGCGTTTGCAGTAAGCTTCCT
>CAZIHB010000189.1:0-5171 GCA_964538535.1 uncultured Hyphomicrobiales bacterium
GAGGAATTCGCTCTTCAGGTAGACGATGAAGTCGGCGAGGCTGGTGCCTTCCTCAATCGAGAAGTTCACGCCCTCCAGGGCGTTCAGGCTGCCGAACGTCACTTTCAGGTTTTCTACCTGCAGCGCGGGTTCATTCATGTGTTTATTCCAAAGCTTTTCTGAATACGTTCGCGTTGAAAAGCAACAGGTCCGAGTAGTTTTTTCTCCCCTCAGCGCCGCCGACAGGATCGATGATGAAAAGCATCACGCCCGCAGCGTCAGCAATGGCCCTGGCGGGTTTCTCAGGCAGCTGGGGCTCCGAGAAAATGGCCTTGGCCTGTGTTTCCTTGATTTTTTTACCAAGATTGGCAAGGAATCGCGGGGATGGCTCCTTGCCCGGGCTGAGCTCGATCACTCCGCCATAGTTCATGCCGTACCTGCGCAGAAAATAGTTGAATGACGGGTGGAACTGGAAAACATTTTTTCCCCTGACGCCCGCCAGCTTAGCCTCGATCTGGCGATTGAGCACGTCGAGCCTCTTGGCAAACAGCGCGGCGTTGGAGCGGAAAATTTCCGCGTTCTCCGGGCTTAGCTTGCCGAGCGTGTCCGCGAGCGCGGGCAGGATCGCCTTGACGGCCATGGGGTCGAGCCAGAAATGGGGATCGACTGCGCCGCCCGCCTCGTCCTTGTGCCCGTCCTCGTGGCCATGCGCGTTGCCGTCTGCAGCATAGACCATCCTGAATTCTTTCGGCAGCAGGTCAATAAGCTTTATTTTCTTCTTTGCGTTCAGCCCCGCGGCCCACCCGTCAAGATTTTCCGAGACGTAAATGAGCGCGGCAGCGTCTGCGGCCTTAGCCATGTCGCCGGGTTTCGGTGAATAAGTGTGCGGCGAGGCTCCCGGCGGCAGAATTTTTGCCACCTTGCCCCGCGTGCCGATTATCTCCTGGATAATGTTGTCGATCGGGCTTCCCGTGACGACGAAAACAGGCCGCGCGCTCTCGGCCCGGCAGCTGAAAAGGAGCAAAAGAATCAAAAAGTACCTGCAAATTTTCAGGCTCATGTCCATTTCCTTTTGTTTATGATTGAAGCATCAACCAAAAAGCAAAAATAAGATTTTCTTCCGATTGGAGAAAGAAGCCTGAAACTCCGCTGATAGCGCGCTCTATCATTAAGAGTTAAAATAGTATTCAAGGATCTGTAAAAAAAATTTGCATTTTTTCAACTTTTCTATATATTAGTACAAAATGAAATTATTAAACGTACGTTTAGTAATTTAATTGATTGCTGTTATTTGGATATACTTTGGATTTATCGGCCCGAAAAGGCGAAGATGATAGGATGATTGACAATTTTACTTTTGGGGTTTTGGAAAAAACAGGGGAATGTGCTTATTGGATGTTTTTACGATTGAACCGGAAAAAATTTATTTGCAGACAATTTTGCCCGTTTTCACGGGGTGGGATTTTTGTATTAAGCAGGACTGAATTGATATTTTCGAATCAATTTTGCTTTTTGAATATTTTTCGGTAAAAAGTCATTGTTATCAATGAAGACGGTCTTAAATTTGTGTTAAATGGCTTGGGCTGGTTTGGGAAAAGTAGTTTTTGGAAAGAGAAAATGCGGGGAGAGCAGTTGACGATGACCAAGGTAAAGGCAGGCAAAATATACATGTTAGCGCTGTGCGTGGCAGCACTGGCAGGTATTCGGGCAACAGCCGCGGCGAGCGATTCCTCGCCTGCCAACTGGCTATACCCGGAGGGGAATTCTCAAGCCACGAGGCATGTGGCAGCCGGATCAGGCTATCAGATCATAGACTCGCTCGACGTGAAATGGTCCACCCCGTTTATCTCGGGCGACGTGAAGCCACTTATCGGCAGCCTCACCGGCCGGTCAAAACTTTTCGGGGATTATCCCTGGGCGCCGAATGATATATGCGCCGTGATGGGCGACAAGATCGTGATGATCAACGGCACAGGGAACGGCCTGAAAATATGGCCTCTGCCGTCCTATATAAACGGAGTCAGGGGTGTGTCCGCGCTGCTGGACACACTAGCCACCAAGGCGGAGCCCTCGGGGACAACTTCACTCGTGCTCGGGCTGGAAACGATGGAAATCAACAACGACAAGGACAGCCTCGCGTTTGCTTACGTGGCGGGCTTCGATGCCGCGAAGGATTCATTCGCGATACTCAAAAGGCTCGCGATTGACCTCAGGCTGTATAAGCCGAATATTTTTGCCTCGATCAAGCCCGTATTCGCAAAGAGAAACGGCAGCAACACTGAAATATATTCAACGATAAACATGTCGGTGCCGCGCGTGCCGAATCCCGGCACCACCGTGCCGCCCTATCTCAGGGGCTTCACAAGGTTCGACGCGTCAACCCTGATCTCCTCATTCCCGCTTCCCGACGTAGGCGACGACCTGAACAACCGCGTGACGCTGGGCCCCGAGGTCTCGTTCGCGCAGCCCTCAATTATTTCGGAAGGAGATAAAACTCTCGCCCTGCTGCCCACCTTCCCGTCATACACGATGGATGCCGGCATCACTAACAACGTCACACTCGAGACATACTCGAACAGGCCCTACCTGCTCGGTTTCGATATATCGGCAAGCAACGTGGCCGAGGATATTTTCCCGCGCGACCTCTCGGCTATCACGAACGGAACGCGCCCGAGGATAAGATCTTACCACGTGGATATAACCGACCCCGACAAGAACGATAACAGGTTCATACTCGTTGCTGAAGAATACAGGGGCACAGACACATCAACGGGCACGTCGTGCCTTCACCTTTATGACAAGTTCGGCGACGCGATCACCTTCCCGGGCGATCCCGCGGTGCCTGCCTTCATGGGCGGCAAGGATCACTTGTGGTCGATAGCCGTCGGCAATATTGACGGCAACTCGTCCAATTCCTGGCTGCCGTACTACCCGAACAATCCCGGCAACGAGATCGTGGCAACCCAAAGCTCGGCGGAATTTGCATTTCCCGAGAGCAGGATTTTCGTGCTGAGGTATAAAAGCGGTACGGAAGTGGAAAAGCCCACTCCTCCAGGCTCCTACCTCTTCCCGTTCGACACGATAGTAACGCAGCGAGTCAACGGCTGGGTGGCTGCCGTCAACGACATTGACGGCGCATCCGACGGCAAGGAAGAAATACTGCTTGTGGACGGCGGGAAGCTCATGGCCCTGAGGCTGCGCAACTACGGCGACGTACGCTTCCGCCTCGGGATGCCGTTCGATACCGTGTTCACCCGCGCCTTCGCCAATCAGACAATAACCTCGGTCGAGGTGGCAGACCTCGAGGGCGACGGCCTGAACGACATAATCGTGACAACAAACGACAGCACCTACGCGCTCGGCACCATACCGGCAAAGACTCTGAAGATCGTAAGCCCGACGGAAATAATTATCCCCGCGCCGCAATACTGCGCCGGAGACACACTGAACATTACATGGCGCAACATCTCCCGCAGCGAGCCCTGTGTCAATATAAAATTCCTGCCGACAAGGGATGCCCTGCCGATCGGGAACTCATTCATTTTAAGAAAAAACGTGCCCAACGACAAGGATACCGTGGTGTATCCGCTCGTTGTCGGCCGCGAAATTATCGGCAGCGAGGGCAGGTTCATCATCGAAGGCTCGAGGTATCCCGACAGAGTGTTCGACACAACAGGCACAGTTGCATTCGATATACCGAAACTCGACGTTTCACCGATTGAAAACAGGATTTACCGGGTAGGCGACATGCTGGAAATCAAGGGAACCGCCTCGTGCGTGGACTCCGTTTCGATTCAGTACCGCCCGGACACAACACGCTGGACAACTTTGAGCACGCTCTCGGTGCCCAAGGGCGGGCAGTTCACGCTCAGCGCGGCCATGCCATGCATTGATATTTTCAATTGCGACACTGCCGATGCCGACACGCTCATAAGGATAAGGCTGATCAGCTTCAGAAGCGAATTTGCCGACACTTCCGCCATACTGCCCTTGAGGCTTCTCCCTGCCGTTTTGCCTGTGGAGATGGAGCCCTGCAAGACGGATTGCCCCACTAAAGTGTTCACATGGAAAGCAGACATGCTGCCTCAGGAAATCGACACAATTGCTGTTTATTTACTAAAGCCCGGAGAAAGCACTTTTAATTTAATCAAAAAAATTCCCAAGGCTGTCGAGACATTTGCCTGGCAGATACCTACAGACGTGCCGGAAACAGTCATGATTCGATTCTGCTGCGCCGGCACCTGCCTCCGCGCCGACACGCTGCTCAGCGGCATCAAGCCGCGATACATAGGCATAGTGTCGCCCAATCCTTTCCGCCCGCCCGTCGAGCAGCTGGAAATTGTATATCGTGTTCCCGTCAGCACGACGATCAAAATATCCATACTCGACCAGAGCAACAGGATTGTGGCAATACCCGTGAAAGACGCAGACAGGCAAAAAGACGTGACTTATTGCGACAGATGGGATGGGACTCTTGGCGACGGCACTCCTGCCGCCAATGGAATGTATTACGTTTTGCTGGAATTGTCGAACGGGGCGAAAGAAGTTTATCCAATTTTTGTTAAAAAATAGGTTTTTCCCTGATTTATTCTTAGTTGAGGTTTTTTATGAGAATTCTTGTAATTGAAGACGAAAGGAAAGTGGCGAGCTTCATCAAGCATGGCCTTGAGGAAGAACGCTACATCGTCGAGACTGCCAGCGATGGCATTTCGGGCCTCGAAATGGCGATGAACAACCATTTCGACGCCATCCTGCTTGATGTGATGCTGCCCGGAAAGGACGGCTTCACTGTGCTTAAAGAACTCCGCGACGCGGGGGTTGCAACCCCGGTGCTCATGCTCACGGCACGCGGGAGTACAGAAGACAGGGTGGCCGGGCTTGACCTCGGCGCCGACGACTACCTGCCGAAGCCCTTCAGCTTTGAAGAGCTTGCTGCAAGGCTGCGCTCAATTCTCCGCCGCTCGAGCCCGGAGAAATCCACGAAACTTCGCTGCGGCGATCTCGTGCTCGACACGGTCTCGCACCTGGCGATGAGATTCGGAAAAGAAATTGAGCTGACAACCAAGGAATATGCTTTGCTTGAGTACCTGATGCGCAACAAGAACCGCATCCTCAGCAGGAGCACTATCACCCAGCACGTCTGGAAGCACAATTTCGATCCGGAATCGAACATCATCGACGTTTACATCAAG
>CAZIHB010000190.1:0-5127 GCA_964538535.1 uncultured Hyphomicrobiales bacterium
TTATCGCTCCTTCCCACCGTCACGATATCTCTTACCCGGTTGATGAGAAGATTGACCTGATGGATTATTTTCTGCCTTCTCGAAGCGTTTCCTTCGTCGGAATCCACTTCCAGAGTTTCTGCGTTAAGCCTTATGGTTGATAGGTTGGTCTGCATGTCGTGGGCCAGCTGCGCCCAGTTGGAAAGCCTCTTCCGCTCGAGTTGCTCGGTTATGTCAATTCCGGTCAGGACGAGCCCGCGGAAATTGCCGGTTGTATTCGAGAGGGTAACTACGTAGCAGAACCATTCTTTCACGTTGTTATCGATCGGGATTATCAATTTTTGTGAGATAGATTCGCGTGCCTGCATTGCCTTGTCAATCAGCCCCGAGATCGGCCTGGCTTGATCGAGTGCGCAATAATAGCTGAACTGCCTTCTCAGGGGCACCTGATCCGTGATGCCCAGGAAACGCTTGCCAGTGTCATTCGCCTTGATAAGATTGCCGTTCTTGTCAATCACGAAAACAAAGCCATTCGTCGGCAATTCTATCACGGCAGAAAAAAGCCTCCTTTGGTGCCGCCACAGCTGCACGAACACGGCGAGCACTATCAAAAGGAAAATAGGGATAAAATAATTGGCGCTGTCATGCAGGTAACGATTAACAAACCAGAAATTATTCCCGCTGATTTCAAGCGTTTGCGACATCGATGGAAGTGATAGAATCATGGTATTATCGATGATTTTCACGTCCGGCGCATCTTTAAATTTCTCACCCACGGGGTAAAAATCCGAGGATATTATTCTTCCGTCCAGGTCGGCAATCACGATGCCGTTCCTGAAGACGGCTGCAATTCTGTTACCTGATTCATAGAGGCCGAACGGCTCTATCATGTCCACGGGAAGCGCCCGGCTCTTCTCCTGCCGGCCTGACGCGATATCATCCTCGGAGCGTTTATTCAGGTAATAGCGGTTGTCCTTGTAGAACAAATAAAACAAGCAATTGGAAGATGAAACCAGCATGTTGCTGCCGCGGCAGTTAAGCCAGAAATTTAAGTACTGCTTTCCACCCGGCACATCAAAAACCTGCACGAATGTTTGTGAATGATACGTTGACCAGGCGGCTGCAATCACTTTATTCTTCAGCCTGAACAGATTAAGCTCGTCGGATAGCTGAACACGCGACTCGGCTATTGCCTCTCCACCCCGGTCGAGTATGCTCATCACGCCCGTGCCCTGCCTGTCGGCTATATAAACCAGCTTATCCCCGTGATCACCGGCGGGGCTGGCTGCCACGGCGTCGGATGCTGCCATCGCTATTGACAGTTTACAATTCTTGTCAACGGCAAGCTTAATCAATGTATTGTCAACAAGCACCGCCTGGATCGAACCGTTTTCCGGGCCGATCCACTGCACGCGCGGAGGCGTGTAACTATCACGCATGCCCGGCACTTCTACAATTGATTTCATATCAAGCCCGCTGTCAATATATGCAAAAAAGTATTTTGATGATTCCGTCCAGAGTATTATCAAGTCATTATGATATGCCTCTGCCGAAATAATCACGGCGTTGCCATATGAATTTCCCCTCGCGTTCTTTCTTGCAATGCCTTTCCATACCCACACAACCTCGCTTTCATCCACCCAGTTCGGTTTAATGAAATATGAAGTCACGTCCCTGTTTCCGGAATTTGATGCTGCTATCAGCCGCCCGCCCTCGTGCGTGTCTCCGGGTATTACTGAGTATGGATACGTGTTGTCGGCATTGGCAGTCAGTGTCGCTGCATATATGATGATCACCCAAAACGGGAATAAGCCAAAGAGTCTCTTCAATTTCTTTATTATTTCCATTCTAATCATTGTCAGGGGTAGTTACTTCAAAATCTGCAGAAACCGGGCAATGGTCCGATATCTTCATGGATTCGGCTTCAGGCAGCGCGCTCTTGAAATTATACATGAATTGCGTGTCCCTTACCAACCTCTTCCTTGCCGGGAGGCTGACAACAATATGGTCAATATTGTCCCAGCCCGGATTGCTGCATGACCGCATCCTGTCTGTTAAAAAAACAAGATTGTTGTCGCTTTTCAGCTCTGCCAGGCGCGTCCGCGCCCTCAGCGGATTATCGTTGAAATCACCGAGGATAATAACATCTTTTTCCTTCAGCGACAGCACTGAATCAGCCCAGCGGGCTATGGCGCTGCTCTGGGCCGCGCGAATTTCTTTGCTTGCCTCCTTCTTCTCGGGAGTGTCGTCGTGCCTTGACGTTGATTTCAGGTGAACTGCCATCATCAGCCAGTCAAAATTTTTATAACGCGCCTGCGCGATAAGCCCGGGCCTTCCTCCGCCGTTTTCAGGCGCCACGGGAACATATTCCCCGATTATTGTCAGGCTTATTCCTTCTTTATAGATAAAACCGATATTTTGATTCCCGCCTCCCTTGCCGAGTGCAAATTTGAAACCACGCAAATACTTCATCACGCGGCTCAGACCCGCTGAATTTTCCACTTCCTCCACAGCCAGCATATCTATGCCGGTGGACTTTATCATCTCGGCAATTCTTTTATAATCGCTTTCTTCCCTCGCTTTCACATCGTTAATGCCGTCACCGAGCCACTCCATGTTGAACGTCCCGATGCGGATTTTTCCCGGGTCAAGCACGGCCGGCTTATACCCGTTGCCACATCCCGAAAGCATTATGGCACATGATGCAATAATAACGCATTTTGCCGCAATTTTATAAGAAGCTCTGCCAAACGGTATCATTTCATGCCTAAAAATGACTTCAAAATTTGCCCTGCCATGTGCGGATTTTCCTTCAGCCGCCTTGTGGCATACCCGTACCAATCCTCTCCGAAGGGCACGTAAACGCGCAGCCTGTGGCCCTTGTGCAATAATTCCGCGCGTTTGTCTTCCCTCACACCCAGCAACATTTGGAACTCATATGATTCCCATGGTATGCTCCTGCGGTCAATTTCCTTTTCAGCATAATCCGTCAATAATTCATCGTGTGTCGCTATGCACGTATAGAGGCCGTTATCGAGCATTATGCCCAGCAATTTTTTATAATTCTCGCGTATCTCTTCTTTATCCTTAAATGCTATCGACGGCTCCTCGACGTATATTCCCTTGCACAGCCTGACGGAGGGTTTATATTCAAGGAGCGAACGCAAGTCTTTTTCGCTACGCCGCAAGTATGCCTGAAGGACAATTCCGACATTATCGTGGCCGGCGGCTCTCAGTTTCCTGTACATCTCGAGAGTCGAGCTCGTGTATGGCGAGTTCTCCATGTCGAGCCTGACAAAAAGCCCGAGTTCCCCGGCTTTTTGCACCGCCATCCTCACGTTGTCAAAGCCGTAATCGAAATCTATCCCCATCCCGAAGGATGTCGGCTTGATCGATAAATAAGACTTCAACCGCGATCGGTCAATCTCTTGAAGAACGCTCAGGCAGGTGTCTCTCTCGGCCTCTGCCATTTCCCTTGTCGAGACGAATTCACCAAGCACGTCGATGGTGCTCATGGCTCCCGCTGCTTCAAGCTCGCGGGTTACTCTCACTGCATCCTCGAGCTTCGCTCCCGCGATGTATCTTTTGGCGACAAGATGTACAATCGGCTTGGGAACGATTGGAAGAGTTCTGACAATTAATTGATTTAACATATGGATTGCTCCAAAAATAAACGATGGCCACCGAAAAAAATAAACGGTTTGGCCATCTCATTATTTCTGCCGGCCGGCTCCCGTCAATAGCTCGTTCACAAGATCGACGATTTTTTCGTGTGTCTCCTCGATCGTGCCTGCAGCATCAATCATCTTCACTCTCTCGGATTCCTCGTCGGCAATTTTGCGGAATCCATCGATCACCCTGCGGAAGAAGTCGTTTCCGGAGCTTTCAATCCTGTCGTTCTCCCTGTGCTTCGCGCGCTGCTTCGCCTCGTCAAGCGGCAGATCAAGGTATATGGTCATGTCGGGCTTGGCCCCGAAGGTAGCGAACTCGTTGCAATTTTTTACTTCATCAAGTGGAAGCATCCTGCCATATCCCTGATAGGCGGTGGTTGAATCGTAGAATCGATCGGTCAGCACTATTTTGCCGGATTTCAGCGCCGGGATTATTATCGTATCAACAAGATGGGACCTCGCGGCTTCGAACAGCATCAACTCGGCTCTGGGATTGATCAGGTTCTTGTTGCTGAGCAGCATCTCTCTGATTGTTTCCGAGAAGCCCGTGCCACCGGGTTCCCTGATGCATAGCACATCCCTCCCCGCGCCTTCGAGGTGGTCCGCCAGAAGCTTCAGCTGAGTAGATTTGCCGCAGCCATCTATGCCTTCAAAACTAATAAACATATCAAACCGGTATATATTTGCAAATATCTGACAAATTAGTCAAAACCATGTAATAATAAAAGCCTGTTGCCGATTATTAGCAAAAAAAAAAAGCCGCTCTGACGAGCGGCTCTTGTGATACGGGAACCGTGCTTTACTTATTTGCCTGCATTTTCCGTCTTGGGTGCTGCTTTCTTCATGCTCTTGTGCATCTTGCAGGCTTTTCCGTCTTTCTTCTTGTCACATTTTTTATCGCATTTCATATCGCAATTTTTCTTGTCGCATTTTGCAGTTTTCAAGCTTGCTTTTGCGCCATCCGTTGCCTTTTCAGTTGCCTGAACTTTTACTTTTGCAGGAGCTTTTTCTTTTGCAACCTGGGCGAATCCGTCAGTCGTCACACCGATAAAAGCCATCATTGCCACGATCATTGCTGATGCCAAAACTCTTTTCATGATACCCTCCGACATATTTTTGTTTCTAACATTCACAAACACAATTTAATATATGCAACCAGCGTGCCAATTCTTTTTCCACTTTATTTTTCAACCACTTGCGCCTTTCGGCCCACCTTCTTCGATCTTATTTCAACGACAAATTTGTCGAAAATTCATATTTTTTGTCGAAACCTGCCGAACGCGGATCCCCGTTAATGCCGTCACCTTACTATGACAAAGTGCCCCTTCTGCGGCTCGGTATAATAAATTGAATTGATCTTCACAACGTAGAAATAGGTGCCGATCGGCAGAAGCAGGCCGTTCTTGTCGAGTCCGTCCCACTCCAGATCATTAAGCCCAAGCTCCGCCCGGCCGGTTATCGTTTTCACCAGCCTGCC
>CAZIHB010000191.1:0-1557 GCA_964538535.1 uncultured Hyphomicrobiales bacterium
CGGATGTGCGAATATCGCCGAGATGAAGGAAAAAGCCTTCTTTAATAAAATTACCGGTGCTTCCTTCAGGGAATCGCACCCGCACAACGTTCAGATCACGAAGGAATCACCAAACTACTTTGTTCAATAAAAACCCGCAATGCAATCTATGGCCAAGCAGACAGTAAAGACAGAGGAAGAACCCGCCTACCCTAAAATTGTGGACAGGAGGTTCGCCCAATTGCGGTTTGCAATGGAAGACCACAAAGTGGAAGCTATAGTGGTAACCCATCTGCCAAACATTCGTTATTTAACTAACTTTTCCGGCACCACGGCCACCCTGTTTGTTCTCGAGAATGAAATCCATTTTTTCACGGACGACCGTTACGAAGAGCAGATCAAGACTGAGCTTTTCAAATTGCCAAACCTCTTTATTCATATCACCAGGGACGTGTGGGAGACTCTCAAGACCAGGAAGGTTCTTGCAAAAGTGACTTCACTCGGCTTCGAGGCGGACAAGATGGCCTATGCCGACGCTGTGGAGATCCGCAACGTGGTAAGGCCGGTGAAGTTCAAGCCCGCCCCGAACGTGGTTGAGCCTTTCACCCAGCCGAAATCCCTCGAGGAGATCGAGTTTATAAAGAAGGCGTGCGCCATCTCGGAGCAGACCTTCAAAAAGGTGCTTGAGATAATCAAGCCCGGAATGACCGAGCGCGACATCGCCGCGGAAATATCATACATTTCGCGCAAGCTCGGCTCGGAGAACGATGCTTTCCCGCCGCTTGTGATAAGCGGATCCAGGGGCTCGCTCGTTCACGGCCAGCCGACCGACCGAAAGCTGAAGAAGAACGAGATCGTCATCCTCGATTTCGGCTGCAAAGTGAACGGGTTCGGATCGGACATCGCCAGGACCATCTGCCTGGGCACCAAGCCCACGAAAGAGCAGAAAGCGGTGCACGACGTGCTGAGGGCAGCCCTGACAGCCGCCATCGAAGGCGTCAGGCCCGGCATGAACGGCAAGACACTCGACTCCATGGCACGGAAGCTGATCGAGAAGGCCGGCTACGGTGACTACTTCAAGCATTCGCTCGGCCACGGAATCGGGCTCGGCGCTCACGAGAAGCCGACCATCACATTCAGGCTCGAGGATCAGATCGTGCCCGAGGACAGCGTGCTGGCTATCGAGCCAGGTATCTACATACCCGGGAAATTCGGCATGAGGATTGAAGACGTGGTGCACGTGACGCGCAACGGCGGCGTGGCAGTCACGACCGCGCCGATGGAGATGGTCTGCTTAGGATAGCACCTAGATACATAACAGACTTGAATTAATTATCAAACCCTCGCTTGATTTGCCTGCCAGGCCGGATAAGCGAGGGTTTGGCGTTTTGTGGCGGGCGTGGCACCTGCTGCCTCCGCGGATGGCAGCCCTGCAGCAAAAAAAAAGTGCAGCCGCTCGGCTGCACCCTGTTTTCGAAAACTTGTTTTCCGGGGTCGTTATTAGTTAATTATTTTGAACAGCCTTGACCACCTGATCGATGAAAGCTTATCGCCGAGCTTGGCCAGGGGAAGGTTGGT
>CAZIHB010000191.1:1567-5123 GCA_964538535.1 uncultured Hyphomicrobiales bacterium
CCACGACCAGTAAACGATCATTGGCGTGCCCACCACGTTCTCGTAGGGGATGAAGCCCCAGTAGCGGCTGTCGAGCGAGTGGTCGCGGTTGTCGCCCATGCCGAAGCAGTAGTTCCTCTGCACCTTGTAGCTGTCAGCCTTCTTCCCGTCGATTGTTATCACGTCGCCATTGATAGCTGTTTCGTGCCCCTCGCGCTGGATGAAGACGGCCCACTCGCGGTAATTTTCGAGTGTCAGCCTTATAACGTCACCTTTTTTGGGTATCCTTATGGGGCCGTAATTGTCACGGTTGTAATTCTTGCCGTAAGGGAAAGTAAGCCAGGCATCGCCTTCATAAACGGGTATCGTGGGGTCGAATTTGCCATTGGGCCACATGGGTATTTCTTTCCCGTTCACGAAGAGGCGCTTGTTGTCAATCTTGAGAGAATCGCCCGCGATGGCTACGCAGCGCTTCAGGTAATACTGGAATTCCTTTGCTTCCCTGTCATCGCGGTCGCCCGGGAAAATAAAGACGATCACATCGCCTCGGGCGGGATCCTTTATCCCGGGAAACTTGTAGAATGGCAATGGGATGTTAAGGAATGGCACCACCTGGGGTGTGGACGGGCCGTAAACAAACTTGTTAACGAAAAGGAAATCGCCCGTCATAACGGTGTTTTCCATCGATCCCGTCGGGACGACGAAGGAGGCTATTGCCAGCCCGTTCAGCACCATCACCACCAGAATTGCCCCGACAATTGTTTTTACCCAGCTCCAGGCGTGCTCCTGAAATGTTTCAGGCTGCTTCTTGTCTTTCTTTTTGCCTTTAAACAGGCCCTTCATAGAATCTGCAAATTTGTTCATAGGATACGCCTATATAATAAAAACTAATCATCAATACTTAGCACTGCAAGAAAGGCTTCCTGCGGTATTTCCACGCTGCCGACCTGTTTCATACGCTTCTTGCCCTCTTTTTGTTTCTCGAGAAGTTTGCGCTTTCGGGAAATATCGCCGCCATAGCATTTGGCCGTCACGTTCTTGCGGAGCGCGCTGACCGTCGTTCTGGCTATAACCTTGGCGCCGATGGCCGCCTGAATGACAACCTCGAACATCTGCCTGGGAATAAGTGTTTTCAATTTCGAGCATAATTTCTTGCCCCAGTCGTACGCTTTCTGGCGGTGCACGATAGAGCTGAGCGCGTCAACGGGCTCGCCGTTGAGGAGTATATCGAGCTTGACGAGGTCGCCGGTGTAATACTCGTCGAACTCGTAATCGAGCGAGGCATAGCCGCGGGAGATGGATTTCAGCTTGTCGTAGAAATCAAACACCACTTCAGCCAGCGGCAGGTGCCACTGCAGATCGACTCTTTCCGGGGAGAGGTAGGTCGTGTTCAGCATTGTGCCGCGCCTTTCCAGGCAGAGCTTCATGATGGCGCCGATATACTCTGACGGGACGATTATCTGCCCCTTGATGTAAGGCTCCTGCAGATCGTCAATTTCCGTCAGCGGTGGCAGCTGCGCGGGATTGTCAATATATATTTCTGTCCCGTTCGTCTTGATCACTTTGTAGCGCACGTTCGGGACGGTAGTGACGATATTCTGGTTGAATTCCCTTTCCAACCTTTCCTGCACGATTTCCATGTGCAGCAGCCCAAGGAATCCGCAGCGGAAACCGAAGCCGAGAGCATTCGAGGTTTCCGGCTCGAAAGTGATGGCCGAATCGTTCAGCACGAGCTTGCCCAGCGCTTCCCGCAGCGATTCGAAATCATCGGCATCAGCCGGGTAGATACCGCTGAACACCATAGGCTTCACTTCCTTGAATCCCTCAATCATCGAGGAGCATTTATTTTTGGCCAGGGTGACGGTGTCGCCCACCTTAGAATCGCTCAGGCTGCGTATGTTGGCCGTGAAGTAGCCCACGTTGCCGGCGGCGAGCTCTGGTGCAGGCTGGCGCTTCAGGTAGAGGATACCGGTTTCTTCCACGTCGTATGTCACGTTCGAGGCCATGAAATATACCTTGTCGCTCGGCTTTATCCTGCCGTCGAACACCCTGAGGTTCACGATTACGCCGCGGTAGGAATCGAAGATTGAGTCGAATATAAGCGCGCGCAATGGTTTATCGGGATCGCCCACGGGCGGCGGGATCTTCTCGACAACTGCCTCGAGTATTTCTTCGATGCCTATGCCCTGCTTGGCGGAGCAGTGAATGATCTCTTCATCCCTGCACCCGATCAGGTCAATTATTTCTTTTTTTACTTTATCTATGGTTGTGGCAGCGCTTGGCAGATCAATTTTATTTAATACGGGTATTATTTCCAGGTTATGGTCCAGAGCAAGGTAAAGGTTGCTGATCGTCTGTGCCTCGATGCCCTGCGTGGCATCAACAACGAGCAAAGCCCCCTCGCACGCCGCGAGAGAGCGCGACACCTCGTAGGAAAAATCAACATGGCCGGGGGTGTCAATCAAATTAAGTATGTATTCCTCGCCATTTTTGGATTTATAATTCATCTGAATAGCGTGCAGTTTTATCGTGATCCCGCGCTCCTGCTCGAGCGGGTTATCATCAAGGATCTGGTTCATCACCATTTCGCGTTCTGTCACCCTGCCCGTTTTTTCAAGAAGCCTGTCCGCGAGAGTGGACTTGCCGTGGTCGATGTGGGCAATTATGCAGAAATTGCGGTATTGCTTCATATATTCCTTTAATTCGATACTAAAATATAACTTACAAAAATACCAAAGTGAGAGTCAAGAAGCAAGCTGTATCATAATTAGCTGGAATTGCACGAGTTGAGGCGCCGCAGCAATGCGGGTTCAGTCTTGAAAAACACATTATGATAATAAATAATAATACATTTACCGCCAACTGCATTTTATTTTACACAAGTTATGCCAAATTTGCTGCCCGCGCAGTTTACAAGATAACAAGATCCTACGGATCTATAAATGTAAAATTATTGATAATATGCTTGCTGCAACCTATTTTTGTCAGCGTCCTGCTAATGGAGATTCGTCCGGCCAAAAATGCAAAAATCGCCCGCGCGAATAAATTTTGTGCCACACTTCTCAATTTGTCGAATATTTAGCGTAATTTTGTTTATAATATAATATGGGATAATAAGCACGGATTCGACAATGAATGAGAAACTTAAAGCGATACTTGAGAAATACAGGTCACTTGGCGAGAAGCTGAACGATCCGGACGTCGTGAGCGATGTGAAGATGTTCACTGAGATTTCCCGCCAGTATAAGCAATTGAAGAAGGTGGCCGAGGCCGCGGAGAAATTCTTGAAAATCTGCGATGAGATCGAGGCAAACAAAGAGCTTATCGAATCGAAGGACACCGAGCCCGAGCTGCGCGAGATGGCCGCCGAGGACAGCCGCGAGCTTGCCGACAGCCGCGACCGGCTGGAGGAGGAGCTGAGGATACTGCTCATACCTAAGGATCCGAACGACCTGAAGAACTGTATCGTTGAAATACGCGCCGGCACCGGCGGCGACGAGGCCGGAATATTCGCGGGCGACTTGTTCCGCATGTACCAGAGGTTTGCTGACCGCTCGGGATACAAGCTTGAGCTGAT
>CAZIHB010000192.1:0-5114 GCA_964538535.1 uncultured Hyphomicrobiales bacterium
AGGAGAGATTAATGCAATCGTCAATGCCTGCACGAACGGCGAGCTCGACAAGCGCGGCAACAGCGAAAAATATCAGGGTGCTTATAGAACGCTCGTCGAGGGAGTCAACAATGCACTGGATTCACTTACAGAGCCTCTGAAGAAGACGGCAGATTACGTTGAAATGATATCCAATGGTAACATTCCACCGAGGATTACCGAGAATTATAACGGCGACTTCAACGAGATCAAGAACAACCTGAACAAGTGCATCGATGCCGTTAACGCGCTGATTTCAGATGCGAACATGCTATCGGCAGCTGCGGTTGAAGGCAGGCTTGACACACGCGCTGACGCGGCGAAGCACGGCGGCGATTTCCGAAGGATTGTCGAAGGCGTAAACAGTACCCTCGACTCGGTTATCGGCCCCCTTAACGTTTCGGCAGAATACATCGATCGCATTGCCAAAGGTGATATACCTCCGAAGATCACCGATTATTTCAAGGGCGACTTCAACGAGATAAAGAATAATATTAATCTTTGTATTGATTCAATTTCAGCTCTCGTGACAGATGCCAACATGCTGGCTGACGCCGTTGTTGAAGGCAGGATGAAAGTGCGTGCTGACGAATCGAAGCATGTCGGCGACTATAGGAAAATCATTGCAGGCGTCAACTCGACTCTCAACTCGATTCACATTCCCCTGGAAATGACTATCGCCTTCATCAACAACGTGAGCAATGGGTTGAAGCCGGAGAAAATAACGGCAGATTGGAAGGGAGACTTTTCAATCGTCAAAGACAATATAAACAGGCTTTGCGATGTCCTGCAAAGCATTGTTATTGCCGATATGAGCACTGTTACAACCGGAATTATCGAGGGCCGCCTGGAATCGAGATTTGACGCGGAAAAATATGACGGTTCGTGGAAAACGATGGCGACAAGCATCAACAACCTGCTCGACACCGTTATTCATCCTCTGAATGTCTGTGGCGATTATATTGAAAAAATCGCGAAAGGGCAAAAATTTGAAGAGTTGAAAGAAGACTGGGCCGGCGATTACGGCAAGATCAAAGACAACATCATAAAGATGTCGGAAGTGCTCATTTCGATTATCCTGGGCGATATGTCCAGGCTGACAAATGATATTATCGACGGGAAGCTTGATTCGCGTATTGATTCGGCAAAATATGAGGGGCTGTGGGTATCTATGACCTCGGGCGTAAATAACGTGCTGGATTCAGTCGTTAGGCCCCTGAATGTAGCTGCTGAATATATCGACAGGATCTCCAAAGGCGATATACCCCCGAAAATTGTTGACGAGTTCAAGGGTGATTTCAACGAGATAAAGAATAACCTGAACCAGTGCATAGACGTGATGAGCAACCTTGATATGGAAATGAACAACATCATCAGGGCAATTGAGAAAGGCGACAGGAATGCCAGCATCAAAGCATCTGATTTCACCGGTGCCTGGAGAGAGCTCGCGAACGGTTTGAACAACATAGTCCAAACCATTGACGAGCCATTGTCGGAACTGAAGACCGCTTTAACGAAGATAACGATGAATGATTACAATATTGAGTTCAATGGCAAGTACGAGGGCATTTGGGAAGAGTTAACATCAGCCACAACACTCTCGGTGGCAAGGCTGAAAGCAATTCTTAATATCGTGGTCGGTGTCAGTCACGGCGACTTCAGCACACTGCCGGGCCTGGTAGCAATCGGAAAGAGGTGCGAAAACGATAAGATGATGCCTTCGTTGATTATCCTGATGAAAACAATTCAAAAGATGATCGGCGACATTAACGCGCTGAACAAAGAGTTCTCGATGGGCAATATTTCGAGCCTCCTTACGCCCGAGGCATACCATGGTGAGTATAAGATCATGGCAGAATCGATCAACAGCGCGCTTGAATCAGTGATCGGCCCGCTGAAACTGCTTGGCGAAGACATTGAAATGATTTCAAACGGCGATATACCGGAAGCGGTTACAATTGAAGCACATGGCGAACTGGAAGCGGTCAAAAACGGCATGAACAAGTTGATCGGCACAATAGCGACAATACTCAGAGGCGTGAACAGGGTGTCCGGGCAGGTGCAGAACGGCAAACTTGATGACCGCGGCGATGCAAGCCTGTTCAATGGTGACTGGCATGAACTGGTTGTGGGGATTAACGGAATAATTGATAAGCTTGTCAGGCCTCTTCGTTTGACCTCCGGCTATCTGGCAGCGATAGCAAGGGGAGAGATTCCGGAAATAATCACCGACGAATACAAAGGCGAGTTTAATGAGATCAAGGACAGCGTTAATATATGTGTCAATGCCATAAACAGCATGGTCAGCGACACCAGGATGCTTGCCGATGCAGCACTAAACGGCGACATGAAGGCTCGTGCAGACCTGACGAAACACAAGGGCGACTTCAGGAAAATTGTGGAAGGCTTCAACCGCACGCTCGACGAGGTTATCGAGCCGATAAACGATTCAGTGGAAGTGATGAAGCACATGGCTGCCGGGGATTTGACGAAGCGCATGACCGGCGATTTCAAGGGTGACCATGCATTGCTGAAAAACGTTTTGAATGAGTCGCTTGACTCCCTGAATGAACTGCTTCAGCAGGTGAACGAGACCGTGGTGCAGGTGGAACGCGGCGCCAGCCAGGTATCTGACGCCTCGGTAGCACTCTCTCAGGGAGCCACCGAGCAGGCTTCCTCCCTCGAGGAAATCACGAGCTCGATGGCCGAGATCGGATCTCAGACGAGGACAAACGCGGAGAACGCAGGCAAAGCCAGCAGGCTTGCCACCGAGTCGCTCAACTCGAGCGAGAAGGGAGACAAGGAGATGCAGCAGCTGCTCTCGGCAATGCACGAAATCAACGAATCAAGCAAGAATATACAAAAAATAATCAAGGTGATTGACGATATCGCATTCCAGACTAATCTGCTGGCGTTGAATGCCGCGGTTGAGGCCGCGAGGGCGGGAGTGCACGGCCAGGGGTTCGCGGTAGTGGCAGAAGAAGTGCGGAATCTTGCCGCGAGAAGCGCTGCCGCAGCCAAGGAAACGGCCGTGATGATCGAAAAATCGATAAAGACCGTCGAGAACGGAGCAATGCTCTCGGAAAGGACATCCGAGGTGTTGTCGGAGATTAAGTCTCAATCCATGTCGGTGGCCGATATTGTCGGCAAGATTGCTATTGCTTCCAATGATCAGGCACAGGGAATCGCGCAGATTAATATCGGATTTTCGCAGATCGACACCGTGACGCAGCAGAACACGGCATCAGCCGAGCAGAGTGCCTCGGCTGCCGAGGAACTGTCGAGCCAGTCCAAACGCCTTTCCGAGATGCTGTCGGGGTTCAAATTGGGGTCCTCAGAGGACGGGGAGTCCATCTACCGGACACCGGCTTACCTGGCAGGAAACAAGAGAGGTTTGCTCGAGCCGGGCAGGAAATCAGGATCTGCTTACGGGCATGGTCTTGACGACAACGAGTATGGGAAATACTGATCAATCAGTGCCGTGAATGCACAAAATCAGGGCGGGCTCGAGTGACGGGCCCGCCCTTTTTAATGAATCTATCCGTAATGTTCTCCGGAAAGTGGAGGCGATAAATGGCATTTTCAAGTATTCTGATGGCGGCGGAGAAAACCCCCGGCCGAAGCATGATCAGAAAAGGCTTGCCGGCTCGAAGCAGGACGGGTGATCGAAGGAAGGGCTGTTGACTGCAGATGAAACTGCGTAAGCTGTCATGTCGCCCACGGGGTAAGGGGCAATCAGCGACGCAATTTCATCAATGTGAGCATCGTCGGGCGAAAGCCAGAGGTCAATCCGGCTTTTCGGAATTATAAGCGGCATCCTGTCGTGGATATGCTTCATAAGATCATTTGGCGGGGTTGTAATGATTGCAGTGCTCATCGTGTCGTTCTCATCAGGGCCGCGTGTGATATTCCATATGCCCCCGAGCGCGAAAAGTTCTGCCGAGAGCACTCTGGCCAGGAAAGGCATTGCACTTCTGCCTTGTTTCTGCCACTCGTAGAAGCCCGTGGCAGGGATGATGCATCGGCGATAGCGGAAAGAATTTCTGAACGCCGGCTTTTCGAGCAGGGATTCACCTCTCGCGTTTATTATCGGTTTCATTCTGCCATCGCCTTTATTCCACGAGGGCAGAAATCCCCAGACCGGATAAGACAACGCGTCCGGGGCTGAATTAATTACAGCCGCGATTGCACCGCCGGGCGCGATGTTATAACGAGGGGCTATCCTGTCGTGAATCGATGGGCGCAGCATCTCAATATTATTCGTTATCGGCGACAGGGCAAATCTTCCGCACATTTTCTACTTCTCGGAAATTGTAGATTAAATATGCAAGAGACGAAACAAGGTGTTATTGGATTTTATTATTATATTGCCTGATATTGAATTTTTTGAAGGGGATTATTATGCCGGTAAACGTGCAGATTTTCGGCACGATGAAGTGCAAGGACACTCAGAAAGCCTTGCGCTTCTTCAAGGAGAGGGGCATCAAGCCTCATTTCGTGGACCTAAGCGAGAAAGCTATGAGCAAGGGCGAGCTGACCAACGTGGCAAGAAGCGTGCCGCTTGAAGAGCTGATCGACACCGAGGGAAAGGAATACGCGAAGAGAAATCTGAAATACATGCAATTTGAAATTGAATCCGAACTGCTTGAGCATCCTTTGCTGCTCAGGACGCCGATTGTGAGAATCGGGGGCAGGGCGTCTGCCGGCTTCGAGCCCGAGAAATGGAAAAAATGGCTGGAAGCCTGACCAGGCAAAAAAATTGCGGATTTACTGAATAAAAAATGCACACCCGGAGGCGGAATGCGGTTGAAGGCGGGCTTCAGATAAGCTGCGCTGAGCGGCATTGAATTGTCTGCATTTTTTGCAGTGATCGGCGGGATAAATTTGAGTGTTAATAAAAAAATTACTTTGAAGAAGAGCATAAGCGTTAAGTCTTATAGATTTTTTGTATTTTTGAATTTCGGGCCAAACGGTGAATTCCCCCGATTAAGCCCGTGGGATGATGAAAATTGAAAAATGAGCTGAGAAATGTTTTGAGATAGTATATATACGTTTTTACTGAATGATATTTGATAAGGATTGAACATGTACGATTA
>CAZIHB010000193.1:0-5106 GCA_964538535.1 uncultured Hyphomicrobiales bacterium
TGGAACAAGAAATCCGATTCAACGATTCAATTTAAATATCTTGGCGCCGGCACCGGAAAAGGTGCTGTCCTGTCCTGGTCCGGCAAGCTTCTGGGCCGCGGCACGATTGAAATTACTGATGCAGCTCCCGCAAAATTCGTTTGCTACAAGATGACAATCGAGGATGAACATTACGGGAGTGACGGAGAATTTACATTCTCGCCCGTCGGTTTCAGCACGAAAGTTACCTGGAAAGTGACCGGTGACGTCGGCTGGAACCCAGTGGCTCGTTATTTCGTGGTATTCATGGAAAAATTCATTGCTCCCGATTTCGAAAAGGGGCTGGCTAAATTGAAATCTATGGTTGAATCTTCACTTGTTTTGGAAAGGATGCATGAAGAATATTAGGCTCATCATGGGCGATATAACGAAGCTGGAAGTTGACGCGCTCGTGAATGCTGCCAACTCCTCGCTGATGGGCGGCGGCGGTGTTGACGGGGCCATTCACCGCGCGGCAGGGCCCTCCCTCGATGCCGAGTGCAGGGCAATCATCGAAAAAGAAGGCTCATGCCCCACGGGCCATGCTGTGATCACTTTGGCCGGAAAAATGGCGGCAAAATATGTGATCCATACCGTCGGCCCCGTGTGGCACGGTGGCAGCAGAAATGAAGAGGTTCTGCTTGGCAGGGCTTATTCGAACTCGCTCTCTCTGGCTGTAAAATCAGGGTGCGCTTCAATAGCTTTCCCGAATATTTCCACCGGGGTTTATGGTTTTCCGAAGCTGCGGGCCGCTGAGATTGCATTTGCAGCCGTCAATGATTTTCTCGGCAATTTGCCGCCGGAAACTGAGATGGATGTGGTTTTTTGCTGCTTTGATGAGGAGAACTTTCAGATATATAAAAACTTGCTTGGAGAATAGATTGGCCTTTTGTCTTAAATATCCCAATTCAATTTTTAACGCGGCAGGCATCATCTGCACGCTGTTTCTTTCATTTTTGCCACTCAGCGCACAGAGTCGTCCCGGTGCTCCAATTGAACTCCAATACGCGGACAGCCTCGTTGGCACAAGGCTGGCAATAAACGAAAACATTCGTGAATTCATGGGACATGTCAGGTTCAGGCAGGGCGATGTATTTGTCAATTGCAGCTTTGCCAGGCAATTCCTTAATGAGAACCGCGTTGAACTCGAGGGCAATGTTTCTGTCAGGCAAAAGTCGCTCACTCTGACTGCTCCGAGAATTAACTACAATGGCAATACTTACATTGCCGAAGCCAATGGCGGGGTGAAAATTGTTGACCAAGAAACTATTTTGACTGCAAATGAGGGGCAATATTCCACAAAAACCAAAATTGCCGATTTCAGGGGAAAAGTCAGGATCGACGACGACTCCGCGACCATCACTTCCGACTTTATCACTCACTCGAGAATTACACGAGAGAGCAGCGCATTCGGCAAAGTCAAAATTGTCGGGAAATTCACGAATTCCGTCCTTCACGGCGACACGGTGTTGAACTATCCCGCTACCAATCATTCGATTGCAAAAGGCAACCCCGTGTTGTTCCAGATTGATACCGTAAAATCATCAGCCCGGGATGATACTCTCAGATTATCCGAAGGCGGTGAACCCACCGACAGCATTAATAACCTTGCCGGCAGCACGAAATTCGATACACTTGCCGTGTCGTGCGAGATCATGGAGGCATACCGCGAAAAAAACAACGAAAGGTATCTTTTCCACGGCAGCACGGAGATCACTCGTGGCAGCGTGGCTGCCAAGTCGTCGGAAGCCGGGTATTTCAAATCCGAAGAACGCATGGAGCTTGTTGGCAATCCGGTCGTATGGTATGATTCCACTCAATTGCATTCCGACTCCGTCTCGATCTATCTACCCGATAAAAAGCTGAAAATGATTCATGCAATGAAAAACGCGATCGCCCTCTCCCGCAACGACACGACCGATCTGAGGCGGATTAACCAGATCGCGGGCGACGAACTGCATATCAATTTCGAAAAGGACTCAATTGAATCAATCACCGGCTACGGGGCCGCCCAGAGCCTTTACTACATGAGCTCTGATAAGGGCGGCGAGGGGCTCTCAAAGAGTGCAGCCGACACGATCATTGTCAATTTCAGCGAGGGAAAGCCTTCTGAAATATTATGGCTTAAAGGCATTCCAGGGGAGTTCTACCCCGAAGACCAGGTGGCAGACAAGCCGGAATCCTATTATCTACAAAGATTTATATGGATTGACAAAAGGCCTGAAAAGAAACGTGATTAACACCGCAAGGGCAGTGACAGGATGCAATTATCTTATATACCATGATAATTACATTCAAAAGCCAACAATCATTTTTCCTTCTTGTTCTGATTTGCTATCTTGTATTGGTAAATATCTGTATTGCAGAGTAATTCGGGCATAAATAATGAGAAATTTCTTCATCATGCTTTTCTTGGCCATAGCATCCGTGAATCTTTTTGCAGTGGAAGACTTGCCGGCCGAAAGGCAGTCGTCTTACGAGGGCACTAACTTCCAAATCGGATTCATGCAGAATGAGTATTACATCACCAATGAAATGAAAGGCATTGAGATGAAAATTTTTGTCGTTTCAAAGGCCAAAACCATTGTAAAGGTGAATTTCCCCGGCATAGGAACCTCGGAGCACTACCTCTCCGCCGATTCCGTTCTGGCAATAAGCGTGCCCGACAGGTTCTACAATATCATCTCGGAATCTCCCATAAAAAATAATATTGAAGTTTCGTCCAACATTCCTGTCACTCTCTATGCTTTCTGCAGCCAGGAGCACTCAGCGGACAGCTATTCAGCAATTCCCGTCAGGAATTGGGGCAACGAGTATATCGTGCTCACAGTGCCCAACGATCAGTACGCACTGGCTGAGCCGCCGGCCACGAAGCAGGATTCTCTCGTTGCTTTTACGCCGCGCAGGAGTGAATTCCTTGTTTTGGCCGGATATGACTCCACGATGGTGGAGATAACTCCCAAATCCGTCACTGCGAGGTCGAAGCCTGCAGGTGTACCATTTAAGGTCATGCTTAACAAGGGTGAATCCTATCTCGTCCAGTCCTACCCTTTTCCGAAAGGGCAGGGAGACATGACCGGCACATTCATCAGAAGCGACAAACCTGTCGGTGTTCTGGCCGGGAACGTGCGCACCTGCATACCGCAGAATCTGCCGCCCAAAACTGACAGCAAGAACCATATCTGCGAGATGCTTTTCCCCACGAGAATGTGGGGGAAAATGTATATTTCTGTGCCTTTCAACGTTAATCTCACCGGCGACTATATTAAAATCACCGGCAAGGACCCCACAACAGTGGTGACGATGTATAATTCTTACGGCAACCCGATCGATTACACTCTCAATAAAGCCGGGGACTTCATTGATTTCAACAATGTCAATCAGCCTGTCATCTGGTATTCCGATAAACCCATGCAGGTCGGGCAATTCATGGAAAGGGCCGGCACTGAAACTGAATCGAAAGAATACGATCCAAGCTTCGTGGTGCTTCCTCCCGTCGAGCAATTCGTCGAAAAAGTGAAGTTCCTTACGCCGGGCGGCCAATTCTATAATCCCATGCAATTCTCAATGCACTGGGTTGCCCTCGTGGCCGACAGCAACTCTCTATCCACACTGGCGCTTGATGGGAAGCTGCTCGACACCACAACGAATATCAGGAAGCAAAAAATCCTCGGCTCGAAATATTACTGGGAGAGGATCCAGCTTTCGAAGGGGACACATGAGCTAAAGACTACTTCCGGCAAATTTTCCGGTATTCTTTACGGTCAGGGCGAAGTGGATTCATATTCAATGGTTTTGGGAGCATCCATGTCGGACCCGACAATAAAGGACTCCGTGCCGCCAGTCATGAATATCAAGGAAGAATGTTCGAACATCACCGGCGAAGTTTACGATCCATCATTTCCAAACGGCACGGGCCTGGATTTTGTCAGAGTGATTGAAGACTCGACGATAAATTTCGATTATAAGATTGAAGATTATGCACCGGACGATACGATAATCAGGTTTACGGCATCGCCGATAAATAAATATAAATTCGGAAGAATAATCGTCGAGTGCAGAGATAAAGTCGGCAACGGCAAGATGTATTCCTACGTGCATAATGCCATAAACATATCATCCCCTGCGGAAATCAAGTTCGGGCAGGTCAACTGGCAGGATTCCGTCTGCATCGATTTCGAGATCAAAAATAATGGCGTGAAACCGATGATGATCGACTCCGTCACAATCCCTGCCACTGACGGCAGGATTAAATTGCATCTGGATTATTCACTGCCGAAAGTTTTGAACAGCTACAGCACGCTCACCGGAAGAATCTGCTTTATGCCAGATGGCGACTACACAAACCTGTTCCAGGTGATGACTGCATATTTTGAATGCGGGCTGATAACAAAAACAGCTATAAAAGGATCGGTGATTGCCACTAATCTAAAGACAATCGGTAAGGACTTCGGCACCAGGAAGATCGGAGACACAATTTGCTCCGATGTTTATGTCATAAACGAAGGCAACACGCCCGTCACACTCGACAGCCTGGTGTTCACTCAATACGAGAAGGCATTTACAATTGACACTGCCGGTAAATTCCCTGTTGTCATGCATCCGAATGATACTCTTACCTTGCGTGCCTGCTTCACGGCAATTCACGGCGGCCGGCACACTGCGCTGGCCATCTTCCCCAACGATCTTGGCATCACGCACAAACCACTGGAACTTGACGGCTACGGAATAGCCCCAAACATCGAGAACATAGTTTATGATTTCGGTAACACCAGGATCGGTTCCACGAAAAATGCCGCAATATCTCTCAAAAATACCGGATCCGGTTCCGGTGTCGTCACTTTTGATAAAATGGTCGCGGAAATCAACAATCAGAATGATAACAACACTGCAATTATCAAGGCGATAAGCACCCCAATCAATGCTGAAGACAGCCTTCTATTGAATTTTACATATAATCCCGAGAAAGAAGAAAATTATAAAGTATCGGCCGAGCTGAAAGTTGATTGGCAGGCTCACCCGCCTGTTAATATTACACTGACCGGAAACGGGTGCATCCCCAAGATACGGACTTATAGCGTAACTATG
>CAZIHB010000194.1:0-5103 GCA_964538535.1 uncultured Hyphomicrobiales bacterium
CCCGCACCGTTAAGTCCGTGCAGAATATTCAGCCCCGGGCATAACTCGGCAGAAGAATTCTCGTGGTTGCGCAAGTTCTGAAGATTTATCAGGTCAACTATCATTTATTCTTATATTTCAATAGTGTACGCATATCTCTTAACAATTCGAATAATAATATCAATCAATTGCGTTATTGCACTTATATTGCAACGTGTTGCGTTATTTTTTCCAATAATAATATCAGCAGTCTCTTGCAAGTACCATATATTTCAATAGGAACAGACGCTATATCAACTGCCGCGCCTATCTCATTATATACCATGATGTTCGCAATATCATAAAGCCGAAATCCAACGATTCAAGATTTATACTTGTTATTGAATTCCGGCTATTTTTATTCTTAAGCTTAATCCTGTTTCGGAGGCACGAGATTAGAGAATTACCGGCATCACGACCATGAACAGCTCTTCGTCGCCGTTCTTAGGCATGAGAAGTGCTGCCTTGTTCGGCTCGGAGAATGTCATCACGGCAAGCCCGCCTTCCGTCTCGCTGTCGTCAATATTATCAAGCAGCTCCTCGAATAGCTTATAGTTGAAGCCGACTTCGAAATTCTCGCTGGAAAATTCGCAGCTGATCTGCTCGCTTCCCCTGAAGCCTTTTTCCTCGTCGGTTCCCATGATTGCAATTGAATTCTCGCTGATCACAAGCTTTATCTGCTTCGATATCGCGCTGGTGAAAATCGATACGCGCTTGATTGCCGCCAGTAACTCCTTATAATCGAATGTCAGCGTTTTATCGTTGTTTTTGGGAATCACTACTTCATAGGGCGGAAATTTCTCGTCAATCACGCGGGTGATGATGATAGTGCCGCCAAAATCGAACCTCAGGTGGGTGATTTTGCTGTGTGATTGAATCGCCGACATCACCACTTCTTCCTCAACCTTCTTGAGAAGCTCCACGCTTCTTGCAGGAACTATTATATCCAGGGCCTGTGGAAAAGAAATTTTTTCAGAAGTCGAGCGAGCCCTTACCACCCTGAAGCTGTCAGTTGCAACAGCATTGACGAAAGTTTCCCTGAATTGGAAGAGCACTCCGGTCATTGCAGGACGGTACTCATCGTGGGATACGGCAAAAGAAGTTTTATTTGCAAGCCTGAGGATCTCTCCGGGCTTGAAATATGCATTCACATCAGAATCGCCGATATAAGTCGCGGGGTCGTCAAAATTGATTTCAGGCTTCTGCGATTCAAAAAGCTCGGGCAAATACAGGTATTCTTCAGGATTCAACCCCTTCATGGAATACCTTCCGCTCGCAGTAACGATATCAATCTCGTAAGTCTCAGGATTTGTGATAAATTCAATTGTTCCCTGGGATTGCAGGGCCTTTATAATATCGTTGAGTTTTCTTGCCGGCACGAGGATTTTCCCGTCAATCTCGCCGGCCACTTCGAGATGAGACATGATTGTGATGTCCTGATCGGTCGCTATTATGCGAAGCTCGTTGCCAGCAAGTGTAATGTGCAGGTGCTCAAGGACTTCAATCGTGGATTTCGGCGGGATAGCCGGCAATGTTTTGGTCAAAATCTTCTGAAATTCTGTTAATAAGACCGAAAACTTCATATTTTCCACCTTAAATCAATGATAATTTGAAACTATTGATTATTTTTAAGTTTCCGGAAGTCAAAATACAAAAAAAAGAATTATTATTTTGGCCGGGGGAACAAATTTTTGAAATTTTTAATAACGAATAAAAAGTGTAAGGAATATGCTGACAAGATACGGAACAGACAACATAATCATCATGCTCGTCGTGGGCGCAATTTTAGGAATTATCGGCGGTTACTTCGTCAGGCACTGGTGGGCCTGGCCCATTCTCGGGGCCGGAGTTTTGCTCGTTCTCTTCACTCTTTGGTTCTTCCGCGATCCCGAGAGAATTATCCCGCCCGAGGCAATTTCAGACCGCAGCACGGTTATTTCTCCTGCCGACGGCAGAATCGTCGAGATCATCGAGGAAGACGAAAACGATTACATGCACACCCGCTGCATCAGGATCAGCATCTTTCTTTCACCGCTTGACGTGCACGTGAACAGGTGCCCCGTTTCCGGAAAAGTCGAGTTTTACAAATATAATCCCGGCAATTATCTCGTGGCCTATCATCCGAAATCCTCCGAGCTGAACGAGCAATCCAAAATCGGAGTAATGACTGATTACGGCAGGGTGCTCTTCAAGCAGATAGTGGGCATAGTGGCCCGAAGGCTTGTCTGCGAGATCAAAACAGGTGATTCGATCAAAATCGGCGAGAAGTTCGGCATGATGAAGTTCGGATCGAGAATGGATATCAAAGTAGCAACAAACACGGATATTAAGGTGAAAATCGGCGATAAAGTTACGGCCGGGCGCACGATCATAGCTAAGCTCCGGAAAAGCTCAGCGTCGAATCAATAGGGATTATCGCTTATATTTGTAATTTGAAACAAAGCAGCACGATCATAAATGAAAATAAGAGTAACCAGGTCTATTGTACCTAACATGCTGACGCTTGGCAACCTTTTCTCGGGATTCTCGGCCATAGTATTCCTGTCGCAGGGGAATTTCGCGAAGGCAGCCATGTTTATACTACTTGCAGCAATATTCGATATGCTCGATGGTGTGATGGCCAGGCTTGTCCGAGCAACCAGCGAGCTTGGAGCGGAGCTTGATTCCCTCTGCGATGCGGTTTCCTTCGGGGTTGCCCCGTCATTCATGCTCTATCAGGCCTTCTTCCGGGGCTTCGGGGAATTCGGCATTCTTATGGCATCTCTGCCGGCTCTTGCCGGAGTGGTAAGGCTTGCAAGATTCAACGTGCAGCTTACAAGTTTCGAGGACAAACTATATTTCAAAGGGATGCCAATACCATCCGGGGCGCTGATAATCGTGTCATACGTGCTTTTTCTCCACCTTGGCAATTCTATTCCAAGAGAATACATGGGAGCGGGCATGTATGGAGTGACCATACTTACTTCACTTGCAATGGTTTCCACAATAAAATATGATAATCTGCCCCGCCCGACACTGAAAAGCTTCAGGCAGAGGCCGGCAGTGTTTATAGTATTCTTTGCAGGAATAATTCTTTGCCTTCTTTTCGGCGGGAAGTGCATTTTCTGGTTTATGATGTTCTATCTGATTACCGGAGCAATACGTCAGCTTGTAAACTGGATAAAACTAAAACGCGAGCCCGAAGACGAAATTGACGATATGGACGACGATGAAGATTAAGAAAAATGGGAAGATTCAAATAATCACGAAAAATTTCCATTTCTTGGTTAATTTTGCAGAAGAATGTTGATCATTTATAAAATCTAAAGGTTCGATATGGAAAAATTCCTCGCGAAAATCCGGATAACATTAAGAGAAGGCATTCTCGACGTGCAGGGCAAAACAGTTGAAAACGCTTTGCATTCAATGGAATTCCCGATGATTGACCACGTCCGCATCGGAAAATATGTCACTCTCCAAGTGTCAGCGGAAAATTCGGAAGCTGCCCGTAGCCTGGTCGATTCTGCATGTGCCATGCTTATTGCAAACCCGATAATCGAAGACTATAACATAACCATCGAGAAATTATAAAGAATTATCAGGAATAGAGATGAAATACGGCATTGTTGTTTTTCCGGGATCGAACTGCGACCATGATGCTTTCTTTGCTTCAAGCGTCAATGCCGGTGCCGATTCTGTTTTTCTCTGGCATAAAGACACTTCAATACCACAGGATATAGATTGCATTATTCTGCCCGGCGGATTTTCCTACGGCGATTATCTTCGTTGCGGTGCCATAGCCAGATTCTCTCCCATAATGAACGAGGTGATCAAATTTGCCGGAAAGGGCGGATTCGTCATGGGGATATGCAACGGCTTCCAGATTCTGACCGAAGCCGGGCTGCTGCCCGGCACATTGATGCGCAACAAGAATTTGCACTTCATATGCAAAGATGTTTTCCTCAGAGTAGAGAATAACTCTTCCGCATTCACGAATATGCTGGAGAAAGGCGGCGTGATTCGCATTCCGGTTGCTCATGGCGAAGGTAACTACTATGCTGAGGATTCTACGATTAAAGAACTCGAAGACAATGACAGGGTAATTTTCAGGTACGCCGAAAGCAACGGAGTTGTTACGGATAACGCGAACATCAATGGCTCGATAAATAACATAGCGGGAATAATCAACGAGAAAGGAAACGTGCTTGGTATGATGCCGCATCCCGAGCGTTACAGCGACGTTCAACTCGGTTGCAACGACGGGCTCGGTGTCTTTAGATCTTTGGAAAATTACTTCAAAAAATAAATCTTCGGAGTTGCTATGCCTTCCCTCGGTCCAATGGAAATTATTTTGATTCTGCTTGTTGTGGTTTTGCTCTTCGGAGCCAAGAAGATTCCTGAACTTATGCGCGGCCTCGGCTCGGGCATAAAGGAATTCAAGAAGGCGTCTTCGCTTGACGATGAGGATGAAAAATCAGGTAAGAAGCAATAGTATTTGTTTTGTCAATCATTTTCGCGGCTGAACAATGTTTGATATCGGCGGTGGTGAATTATTGCTTATTCTCCTTGTTGTCCTCGTGCTTTTCGGGCCGAAAAAAATTCCCGAAGCTGCCAGGATGATCGGGCTGGGTATGCAGAAATTCAAAAAAGCTCAAGCTGAATTCAAGTCGCAGATTGATGATTTGAACAAAGAAATTACAAAGCAGGCTGATATAGTCAGCGGTGGAATGAGCGTAGATTTTGACTCGGGACGGGAGGACGAATACGACAGGCAGAAATCGCAAAACAGGGATTCTGCCGGAAGCAGTTCAACGGAAACCGGCCCGGACAACAACCACGATGATATTGAAAAGCCGGCTGCACCGGCAATTTAGTTGAATAGACAGGATTCAGTTAATGAATACATACACCGAATTCAGGAATAAAATCAGCAGAGGCGAAACGAACTGTGTTGCCACCGTTGAAGCATTTTTGAACAAAATTGACAAATCCACGCTCAATGCCTTCGTGTGGGTGAATAAAGAAGCGGCACTCGAAAGTGCGCGTGAATCAGATAAAAGATTCGCAGGCGGCTCTCCCCGCCCGCTCGAAGGAATGGTCATAGCT
>CAZIHB010000195.1:0-5083 GCA_964538535.1 uncultured Hyphomicrobiales bacterium
ATCTCTTCGCGGAAGATGAGCCCGGGGAATCCCTGCCGCTTGATTATGACCTGAGGGAATCAGCTTTCAGCGAACTTGCAGATGACCTGCACACCCCGAAGGCACTCGCTGCCGTATTCAGCTTCGTTAACAAATACCCGGCTTCGAGGCTTTCGCTCGAGGACAGAAAAAGGATTATCCCGGTGTTTTCGGACCTGAACTCCATCTTCGCGGCATGGCAGATCGGCTCTAAGCCCGAGGAATGCGACGACACACCTGCCGAAATTAAGAATCTCGCCGGGCAAAGGCTGGCCGCCAAAAAAGCCAAAAACTGGGCAGAAGCCGACAGCCTGCGTAACCGCATTGCAGAAATGGGTTACACGATAAAAGATACAAAGGACGGCTACGAACTCGTGAAGAATTGACATGCCTTTGCAGGATAAAATATCGATCGGGATTATAGGCGCCGGGCATCTTGGCTCGGCGCTGGCCGCTAAATGCAAGGATATATTTGATATCCGATTCGTGCTGGCCCGCTCGGATGATTCCGCCTCGAGGGCAGAGGCCGCTATTGATGGAAAAGGCAATGTGGTACGCGTGATCGAAGATATGGGCCATTTGCCCGATTTGCTGCTGATCTGCGTGAATGACCGGGCCATCAGCACTGTGACCGATGCCATCGCCTCGCATTTCGGCGCATCGATGAAAGGGAAATATATTGTTCACTGCTCCGGGGCATTCGGCCCCGAGCTGCTTCAGAGCTGCGAGAACCTGGGGGCAATCACCGCCTCGCTGCACCCCTACCAGACATTCTGGCACGCGGACGCATCGGTTTTCGATGCAATTTGTTGGCTGGTTGACTGCCGGGAAAGCCAATCTGATTTCTTTCGCGGCTTTATTGAAATGACCGGCGGGCGCCCCTTCCTGATTAGCGATCAATCGAGGGGCGATAAAGCCCTCTATCATGCTTCGGCCGTGGCGGCCAGCAATTGCCTGACAACCGCGATCCGCCTTGGCAGGTTGATTGCCAAAAATTTCGGTATCGATCCCGCGGCTTTCTTGCCGCCCATAGTGCGCAGAACGGTGGAGAACAACCTGATGATGATGGATTCAGGTGAGTCTCCACTCACGGGGCCGATTGCAAGGGCAGATATTGACGCGCTGCAGGCTCATCTCGCGGCCCTCAAGGATGATGAGAATCTGCAGGCGGCCTACGCTCACCTCTGCCTCTCTGCCGCTGTAACGGCACTTTCTGACGGCACGATCGACAAAGATGCGTACGGGCGCATTGCCATGGTGCTCGGGCCTCACGCGAAATAATCGGGCTTAAAAAGCATTTACCAGATGATCGATTTTCAGCTCGCTGCCCCGAAAATCCACGATGACGACGTCAAAACGGCATTCGGCATCATTGGTTTTATTTATGTAGAGATACCCTTCCGCGGCTTTCCTGAGCTGCCTTTGCTTGGCGGGAGTGATGGAAAGAATCGGATCGCCGAAAGTATCAGTCTTGCGCGATTTCACTTCAACGAAAACAAGTGTGCCTTTGTCTTGGGCCACTATGTCGATCTCAGCAACCCTGCCGAACCTGAAATTGCGCTTAACGATGGTAAATCCCTTTTTCCTGAGAAAATCCGAGGCAATATCTTCACCGATATTGCCTCTTTCTCTCAGATTTTTTGCTTTTTCGAAGTCCATTTCAGCCACGTCTATATATGATAAACAGACAATTCAGCCTAATCATCCTCGATCGGGATCGGGTAATCGCCCGTGAAGCAGGCCGTGCAATAGCTGATGCCCTCGTCATGCGGCACGGATTCCATAAGTTTATCAACTGAAAGATAGTGCAGGCTGTCAACCCCGATAGCCTTGCCGATCTCTTCCTCCGAATCATAATGGTTCGCTATCAGCTCTTCCTTGCTCGGGAAATCCATACCGTAGAAACAGGGTGAAGTGATGGGCGGTGAAGATATCCTGCAGTGCACGCATTTCGGGCCTGCCGACCTGATCAGGTTTATCAGCGCCTGCGAGGTCGTGCCCCTGACAATTGAATCATCGATCACAACGATATTGCGGTTTTCTATAACACCCTTGACGGTGTTGAATTTCACTTTGACTTTAAATTCCCTGTTGTCCTGGCCGGGGGCAATGAATGTGCGCCCGACGTAGTGGCTGCGGATCAACCCGATATCGAAAGCTGTGTTGTTGTTGATCTTGCCGTTGACGCGGGCAAAACCGAGCGTGGCCGTCGTGGCGCTGTCGGGCACAGGTATGCACGTGATTTTCTCACCATCGGGATGGATAACGGGACTTTCCTCGGCAAGCTTCTTCCCGAGCTTCCGGCGAACCTTGTCCACGTTGTGGCCGAAGATCTTGGAGTCCGGGCGGGCAAAATAAATATATTCAAAAATGCAGTGACGTGCCACGGGCGTTTCTTCAATCACCTTGTAAGACGTCATTTCCCCGGTCTCGACCGTGTGGCGGTTGATCACCACCATCTCATTGTGTTTCACGCTCCTGACATACTCCGCGCCGACGATATCGAAGGCTGCAGTCTCGGAAGCAACGATATAAGAGTACTCGTCACCGACCTTGATCCTGCCAATGTTAAGCGGGCGCACGCCGTGGGGATCTCGAACGGCAATCAGGGAGTCCTCCGTAAGAATTGCAAGGGAATATGCTCCACGGGCCGTCCTGAGTGCTTCGCGTATCTGCTCGATCTGTGTTTTTTCTTTGCTGTGGGAAATCAAATGAAGGAATATTTCGGAATCTGTCGTGGTCTGGAAAAGTGCTCCCTGCTGCTGCAGCTGCTTCCTGAGGCTCTTGGTGTTCGTCAGGTTGCCGTTATGGGCGATGGCAAGTATTCCGCTGTGGTATATCATCTGGAACGGCTGAATATTGGCCCGCGAGCTGGAGCCCGTTGTCGAATACCGGTTATGGCCTATTGCCGAGTCTCCTTTGAGAACGTTTGTCAGCGTGTCATGATCGGAAAAAACATCCAGCACAAGCCCCTCGCCCCTCGTGTATGCGAAGCGTTTTTTCTTTTTCGCCTCGTCGTAATACATCGTCGTGATGCCGCAGGCTTCCTGCCCCCTGTGCTGGAGCGCGTGCAGGCCGTAATATGTGATGACCGAGGCGTGAGGATGATTGAACACTCCCACAATGGCGCAATTCGGCCTTGGTTTCTCCAATTCCTCGTTACCTTTTATCATATTGATTCTCCATTCTTGGCTAAAACACAAATTTAAGAATTTTAGAAGAAATTTCTTTCGGCCCGATCATATTTTTCCGGTGGAATTTTCTCATGCCACGCTGCGCGCTTCTGAACAAAGTAACTGATTTCAATGCGAAATATTGGGGATAAGTCCTCATCTGCCCGGCTGTCATTTATCGGCGGGCGCCTGCGGGGCTGCGTGTGCGAAAGTAGAGTTTATTTGCCACTTTCCCCCCCGAAATAAAAAAAAACATTTGCAGATTAAAGCCGATTTAATATATTGGATAATCGAAATATTCATTAACTGAAGCTGATTATTCGCTATGAGACCGAAGATTGCTTTATTTATTGCCATTATGACGCTTCTCGCCGTTACGGGATGCAAGCAGGACGAAAAAGTTATTGACAATTCCAATCTGACGGCCACTTTGATCGTGGCACGGCAGGGGGAATCGTCAAAAATATCCCTCGTGACTTACTCCGGTGAAATCATCACGGAGGATCTTTTCTTCAATGCCAACGGCCGCGTTTTAGATGGAAAAGTAAGCAAAATTGTGCCATACATGGGCAACACTTATTTATTCCTTCCCGACAATCGAAAAATTGTGGTTGTCTCCACGTCCGACTTCAAGGAAATTGCAACCATAGACTTTGCCGAAAGCGGACTCCGGCCCGAGAATATCTGCTTTGCGAACGCCACGAGCGCTTATGTTGTGAACGAGAACAGCCCCGTCGTATGCCTTGTTGACATCACCAATTTCAAGCTTGCGCGCAGGATTGAATGCTCGGCTGATTGCTCTGATATTGCTTGCTCAGGCACTCAGATTTTCGTTGCTCATGAAGCAGGCGATATCGTCTCGGTGATTGACTCCAGAACGAACAAAGTTGAGTCAGTTATCCAGGTGGCCCCGCATCCCGCATTGCTCGACGTATCCTATGACGGGAAAGAGGCCATAGCAATCTCACTCGGCAACGGGAAACTCGATCCCTCGGAAACAAAAACTGCTGCCACTGCCAATTTCATCAACGTGGCAAGCAAGAGCATCACCGCCAAGGTGGAAATCGGCGTCAATCCTTCGTATAAGGCCACCGAGCAATACCCGAAAAAATTGGTTGTCACACCTCGTGAATATGCATTTATTGCAACCGACAAGGCATTGCTGAGAATAAACACGAGAAGCAAATCCAAACCATCGGCCTTAAACAAAAACGCTTATGATGCCGCAGGTTTTGATATAAGATATAATAAACTGATTCTTGTTAAAACAACAGCCGGAGCCTCAAGCCTTCTGATTTGTGATGAAGTTAGTGCATCACAGAAATCAGCGGTCAAGTTTCCGGATCTCGTAACGGCATTTTGCGTTTATTAATAGATGAAAATAAGCTCCAATATAATAAATCTGTCCTCCCTCATCGAGCTGAGCGGACGGCTGAATGAATCGAACGACGAAAACTTTATCCTTAATTCCACTCTGCTGAGCCTGATGGGGAAATTGAGGATCCTGCGCGCCTGCGTTCTGATACCCAACGGAGAAGGTACCTTCAACGTGATTCTAAGCAAAGGAAAGAAAGAACTCGATAAGGTTCAATTTTTCGAACCGGAGGGACTTTCTTTACTTTCGGCGGCCGTGCCGGGCAATGATATTCTGATTGATTCCGGATACAAGTATTGCATTCCGCTGAGGTATAACCAAAGCCTTCTTGCTGTGCTCTGCCTTGGAAGAAGATTGCTCGACGAGGAATTCAACGAGGAGGAGAGCGAATACACAACGCTCGTCTGCAGCATATGTGCTTTCGCCATGCAAAACACACGCAATCATCTTTCCCTGATTGATGCAAAAAGCAAGGTGGAGCAAAGAAATCAGCTGCTAACCACACTATTCGAAGTCA
>CAZIHB010000196.1:0-5072 GCA_964538535.1 uncultured Hyphomicrobiales bacterium
AGTATGGAGAAATTTCGTTTCCGTTCATTTTGAATTTTGCGCAGGTGCACAAGGGAGATCAGCGTTCGGGCATCCGAGGCCTGAACGTCCTTACTTTTCTCGTACTCACTGAGCACTATCACGTGATCGACATTTTCGGTCATCCTTTCAAGCATTTTCACGTCATTTTGCCAGACGGCATGGAAACAGATGTGGCAGTCAGGAGCCATCCACTCATTTTCAAGCCGGGAAGTGAATTTATCGGCAGCCCCCGGGGTATCATGAATATACTCGCGAAACTCCACGGCACTGTTTTCATCCTCAGCACACACGATAATTCTTGAGCCGGGCGCCATGTATTCAATTAATTCTTTTATGATGAGCGGCCCCTTGGAATTCCAGCCGAGAATCAGTATGTTTCTTACCGGCTTGTTGCCCGCGCGGGCCATTCTCGAGATTGATTCCTCACCGGCTGCTTCAGCCCCGGCCTGATGTAAGGCCGTGTTGTTACTCGTTCCGGGTGCCAATCCGGCCTCGCCGCTTTGCCCGTTGACAGGCTTGAGCGGACGCCTTGCCGAGCCATCCCGATTGGATAGCTTGATTTTTGAATCATCCTCGGCGAGGATTACAATTGCATCTCCTGCCTCAAGCCTCGTGTCGTGCGGCGGATTGAACATAAGCCCGGCCCTTTTTTCTCCGTTCGAAGCCTGACCATTGCCATGCCCCGTCCTGAATATCCCTACGGGGCATGAATCCTCGAAATAGTGCTGGATTTCCTCGTAAGTCTTGCCATGGAGTTTATCGAGTATGTTCTTGTAGTGTTTTTCCTCTTTTGTTTCGCACGTGTGGCTGCCGCGCACGAAATAA
Source organism: uncultured Hyphomicrobiales bacterium (assembly GCA_964538535.1). Taxonomy (GTDB): domain Bacteria; phylum Bacteroidota; class Ignavibacteria; order Kapaibacteriales; family UBA2268; genus CAZIHB01. Next base: position 847 of record CAZIHB010000196.1, read on the forward strand.
AATTCGCTGCCGTCAAATCCGAGCAGCTCTGTGTAAACATCCGAAAGCCCGTGCTGCAGGCATGTTTGTGCTATGATCTTCGAGAGCCACTCGCCCGAGTGAATCAGCACGGTTTTGACTCCCGTGATCCCTTTTTTTATATCCTCTGCAATTTCCAGATTTTCGCGGCATTCGAATTCCGCCACAACCACTCTTTCATCACTGCTTCCGACCGTTGTGCCGTTTGTTTGCTTATTTTTAATATCATTTTCAAATTTTCGCGTCTGATTTTTTATGGCCATAAGTTGCTTTATAACCTGGAGGTCAGCGTTTTTGCTGGTTTCGTCGCTCAGAAGAATTGCCGACCTTGCCTCGGCAAAATTGACCATCTGAAGGTTTTTCATATCGATGGGGCTCCCCGATCTGCAGATCACTTTCGAGGTTTTAACCTTCATATTTTTTATTCCCGGGACGTTGTGAGCTATCAGATATTCCATTTCGCTCTTCTCCATCTCGGCAAGTATAACGATATACGCCCTGTCCTTGCTCTCGTTTGCTTCCGCCAGCTGGCTCAGCATGGTGAATATATTCTGCGACCACCCGAGTATCAACGTGTGGCCTTTATAAAATAGATGCCTTTTTCCCTTTCGTTCATCGGCTTTCGTGTCTTCCATGTTTGAAGTAATGATACCGATGAATAAATTCAAAAATATCAAGGCACCGAGCACCATGAAGGATATGAAAAAGAGGCTCACCCCGGCATCGGGAAATCCGGCTTTCTGCAGGGCAATCATCCATTCTTTTTCTTCCACCCACGACCAGCCTTCGAACATGACGAAAAACAGCGACTTCATCGAAACCCACAGCGAGCCGAAATCCTCCCGGCCGTATCTGCCGAATATGTCCGTCCCTATCACTCCATAAATATAGAACTGCAGCAGAAGCATTATCATCACGTACGACATGGCAGGGACGGATTTGATAAGCGATTCCAAAAGCAGCTTAAGGTGCGACACCTTTTCGAAAATCTTGACGAGCCTCATGACCCTCGCGAGCCTGAGCACGGCGAAAAAGGCAATATCAGTGCTTTCAATGAACCACGGCATCACGCAGACCGACACTATAACGAAGTCGAAAATATGCCACGGGTCGAAGAAGAATTTCCAGGGCCTTTTGCCCTGCGCGCCGATATTGATCACGAGTTCCAGTATAAAGATGATGATAATCAGCTCGTCGGCAAGGCGGAGCCATCCGCCGACAGCGTTGGTAATGGCGGGCGAAGTCTGCAGCCCGGCAATTATACCTGCAAGAACGATCACGAATGTGATAAAATTTTCAAACCATTTTGATTCGGAGACATATTTAAATGCGCTCAAAATCGGTTTTCCGGTTAAGTACCCGGTAAAAATACTCATTACTCTCTCCAATTCTATTTGCTAATTGCTATTTATGAACATTATGCAAATATAACAAGTGTGCCGTTTAATTCAATTAAATAATATTTCGCCCAAAAATACTAATCACTTGATATTTTTTCTTTTATTTATATAGAAATCTATTTATATTAGAGGCGTGATTTCTCGGATATATACCATTGCTTTTGTTCGTTCCTTGCGGCAGGATGCTGTTTTTTTATAGGGCATAATTCTTTCATCGTGCTTCGAAGAATTATATATTTTTTTGCAGAAATTACTATTTTTTGACAATATATTATTGATTGAGCATAGAATGACGTGCAGCGCCAATAATGATAACCACCAGAAAAGCGCGAATGGGGGCAAGGCAGATCCTCCAGGGCTCCGCTTTGAAAAGGCATTCAGCTCGTCAGGTCAATTCATAAGCTTTAACTCGAAAAAAATCGAATATGCATGAACCGGCAGGGGAGCGCATGTGGCTAAGAAAGCCGCTCTCGAAGCTAAGCAATTTATTGGCAGTGTGATTGCGGATAGTTTCGGGGGCGGCAGGCCACGATCCTGCCACCTGTCCCCGGCGGCAGGATCCGGCGGACCATGCCTTATTTCCGCTGATTTCCTACAATTTTCCCGACAGAGCGTCGTAACTGTAGGTGTGTATAAACAAACATTGGGTGACCGCATGAATGAAAAGAATCCCGTCGATCTTGCCATTTACGGCATCTCGGCCGAACTCAACGAGCTCTGCGACTATGCCGACAACTCGGTGATAAGCAGAACGCTGATCAACAAACCCGCGGGGACGGCCACGTTTTTCTCCTTCTTCAAGGGGCAGGGCCTGAGCGAGCACACGACTCCTTACGATGCCCTCGTCCTCGTCACCGAGGGGAAGGCTGACATCACGCTGGGCAACAAGGTGCACACGCTGTCTAAAGGCGAAACTATCATCATGCCCGCGACCGTGCCGCACTCGCTTAACGCGCCTGAAAATTTCAAAATGCTTCTTATTATGATTAAATCCGCGTAGGCGGGAATATACGGCCGCGGCAATCTCGGGAAAGAAGCCTCACTCCGAGGCTTCTTCTCCTGCTGTTGCGTCTTCATCCTCGAGCACTGGTTCGTACCTGTCGTGAAGAATATTCGTGTTCGGCAGGCAGCGAATAAGCTCCTTTACCTGCTCGAATGGCAGCTTGTTGCCCACGAGGTTCAGCACCTTCAGGTTCACGAGGCTGCACATACCCGCCGGGAGCGATTTCAGCGAATTATATGACAGATCGAGCACCCTAAGGCTCGTCATCTCGCCTATCTGCACCGGCAGAACCTTGATCCTGTTGCTCGAGAGGTTCATGTACTCAACCTTAGGCATGAACACGTCGCTGAAATTTCTTATCCTGTTGTTCGACAGGTCTATATACTTCAGGTTCTTGAAGCTTGCCAGCCCGATCGGGAATTCCTTCAGCCTGTTGTTGACTGCCGAGAGGTTCTCGATTGATTCCGGTATATCGGCCGGCAGTGCCTTCAGCTTCATATTGTCAAGGTTTGCCACCCTGGCGGCTGCAGTTTTCTTGTTATACCCCTTCGCGGGCTGCGAGAGTTTGCTGATTTTATCCTTGATCAGCTCGAGCGGCACGCTGCTGCCGTCTTTCTGCTTAACGAGCCTGCGATAGGCCGCGAGTGCCTTGTCGAAATGCTCAGCGGCCTCGTCGTCGCGGTTCATGTCCCTGCTTATATATCCGCTGAACTCCTCGCTGACGGCCATCCAGTACCTGGCTTCCACGCCCTTTTGCCTGCTGATGACGGCACGCCCCTCGCCCACGTATTTCAGGGCGTTGTCGATATCGCCCGCCTCGCGGTAGGTGTTTGCCAGCTTCAGGTAGCGGATTCCCTCGTAGAGCGAAGGAGCCCCGAAGCACGGCATGGCAAGAAAAAGAAGAGCCAGTATATACTTGTATTTCATCATTTATTCTCCGATAATTACTTGAGTATTGGACTGATCTGCAGCAGGTTGAACCTGATGCCCGCGGCAAGGCACGGCACCCACGGCGTGCCGAGGTCGGCACGATATTCCTTCTCGCCGAAGGCCAGCCTGTCCGAGAATTTATAGAAATCCGCGTCGAAAAATATTCCGAACGGGAACATCTTGTTGAAGTTACCGGCGGAAAGCTCCATCTTGAGCAGCCCGCCCTTCCATCTCGTGCTGCCGGCAAAATTATCGGCCGAGGTGTAACCGCGGAAATACCCCCCGCCAATCTTGAACATGCACTCGTAATCCCTAATCCTGAGTGCCCTTGAGAGGTTCATGTTCAGCGTGGCACCGAAGGAATACATATCGGTGTGATAGTGCAGCCTCTGCGCGTTTTTTCCCTCCGCCTGAGGCCCCGCGTCAGCCGAAAGGAATGAATATTTGCCCCAGATTTCCAGCACCCTGCCCATGCCGAGTATCCTGCCCGGACAAAAAGCAAGCGATGCTGCCGGAGACATATCCGCCGCCACGCGGTCATCCCCATAGGACATCATGCCCGCGGAGACACCCGCGGCCAGCACAGGATTATAAAGATCCTTCTTATCGGAGTATATGACATTATAAGTCTCGATCAATTTCCGATTGTTGTCGTCGCGCGCCTTCTCGGCAAGGAACCTCAGCGAATCGAGCTTCATGTTCAGGTCTTCCAGCGCAAGGCGGTAGTATTCCGTGCGCGAGCAGCCGGCTTTCAGCCCGATGGCTTCTTCCTTCAGCACGAAGTTTTCCATCTCCAGCTTTTTCATTTCTTTAGCAAGATTCAGGAATTTTTCTCCGAGCTCAGTTTCCCTCGATTGCTCCACCTGCTTCTGAAG
>CAZIHB010000197.1:0-5042 GCA_964538535.1 uncultured Hyphomicrobiales bacterium
TCAACTGATCAGGCATCTCGATATACTCAATCACGGGTTCCGCCCCGATGGCGGCAAAGACAGCTGCGGCAAGCTCGTTCCAAGTGTGCGAGCAGCCGGTGCCGAGATTGAATATCCCGGCGAAAGCCGGAGCGGAGTACATCTCCCAAAGCACGTTAACGATGTCTTTAATATAAATAAAGTCCCTTCTCTGCTCTCCATCGCCATAGTTGTCATTGTAGGACTTGAAGAGCTTAATTTTCCCGGTTTTGGCCACCTGATGATAAGACTTGAATACCATGCTTGCCATGTCGTTCTTGTGGTATTCGTTTGGTCCGAACACGTTGAAGAATTTAATCCCGGTAAATTTAGAATCCAGGCCGTTATCAACCACCCACATGTCGAAAAGCTGTTTAGTCAGGCCGTAGCAATTCAGAGGCATCAGGCTGTAAACATCCTTGTCGGAATATCCGAGTTTTCCGTTGCCATAGGTGGCCGCGCTGGAGGCATAGATGAATCTGATATTTTTCTCGAGAGCATACTCAGCCAGCTCTCTTGAATAGGTCAGATTGTTATCGAACAAGTAATCAGCATCTGTTTCTGTTGTAGAAGAGCAGGCTCCGAGATGAATAATGGCTTCTATGCTGCCACGGTAATCGCCGGCCAGCAATTTTTTACGGAAGTCGTTTTTATTTATATAGTTCCTGAATCTCTTTCCAACCAGGTTCTTCCATTTTGGCCCCGTGCTCAAATGGTCAACAACCAAAATATCCGTGATATTGTTATCGTTTAGCTTCCTGAGAAAGCACGAACCAATAAAACCTGCTCCGCCGGTAAGTACTATCATATTATTAAAGTGTCTTCTTAAAATTATCCGTAAATTTTTCAATAGCTTCAGTCAAACCACTTTTCACCTCGTCGTTGAGTTCGCGTTTTTCGCGAATGGCAGCGAGAAGCTTCGAATAGTTAAGATCAAGATATTCAAAGAATTCTTTTTCCATTCTCTTAAGCGAAGTGAGCGGCAGCGGATCGAGCCACCCTCCAGTCGCGGCAAAAATCAAGGCAACCTGCTTTTCGACAGGGAGCGGATGGAAAAGCGGCTGCTTCAGTATCTCCGTGAGCACTGCACCGCGGGAAAGTTTCTGCTGCGTGGACTTATCGAGGTCCGACCCGAACTTCGAAAATGCTTCAAGCTCGCGGAACATTGCCAGCTCAACCTTGAGCGGCCCGGCGATCTTCTTCATGGCCTTGATCTGCGCGTTGCCGCCCACCCTCGAAACAGAAATACCGATATTGAGGGCGGGACGAATGCCCGCGTTGAACAGGTTCTGCTCGAGGTAGATCTGCCCGTCCGTGATTGAAATCACGTTCGTGGGGATATAGGCCGAGACGTCTCCTGCCTGCGTTTCGATGACGGGCAGGGCAGTCAGCGAGCCGCCGCCTTCAGCTTTAGAATACTTTGCGGCCCTTTCCAGCAGACGGCTGTGAAGATAGAAAATATCGCCCGGGTATGCTTCCCGCCCCGGCGGGCGGCGCAGGAGTAGTGAGACCTGCCTGTAAGCCGCGGCCTGCTTCGAAAGATCATCATATATGATTAAGGCGTGCCTGCCGCTGTCGCGGAAATATTCACCCATCGAGCATCCGCAATATGGCCCGATAAATTGCATAGGAGCGGGGTCGGAAGCATTGGCGGCTACAATGATGGTGTAATCCATAGCTCCGTTTTCCTCAAGGTAGGAAACAACGTTGGCAACCGTCGAGCCTTTCTGTCCGATGGCCACGTAAATGCAATAAACAGGCTCAATGCCAAGCTCTTTGGCTTCATTTGTGTGCGTGTGCTTCTGATTGATTATGGCATCGAGAGCGATTGAAGTTTTGCCTGTCTGGCGGTCTCCGATGATAAGCTCTCTCTGCCCCCTTCCGATCGGAATAAGGGCATCGATGGCCTTGATCCCGGTCTGAAGCGGTTGATTAACCATTTGACGATAAATGACGCCCGGAGCCTTTCTCTCGATAGGCAGGTATTTATCGGTGCTGATCGGCCCCTTGCCGTCGATTGGGATGCCAAGAGGATTCACAACCCTGCCGAGCAATTTCTCACCGACGGGAACGGAGGCAATTCTGCCGGTCCTCTTAACGGTGTCGCCTTCCTTAACGAGGCTGTCGTCGCCGAAAAGCATCACGCCGACGTTGTCTTCCTCGAGGTTGAGCACCATGCCGATAACGTTATTTGGGAATTCAACAAGCTCTGAGGCCATCACGTTTGTTAGGCCATACACGCGGGCCACTCCGTCGCCGATCTGCAGCACGGTGCCCACTTCCTGAATATCAGCTTCTTTTTCAAATCCTGACAATTGGCGGCGCAATATTGCCGAAATTTCTTCTGGACGAACATCAGCCATAATTTTAAACCTTTATGTTTCGTTATTCTCTTTCGCCTAATAAATGCCCGCCCGTTCCGGGCAGGCCTGACTTTTCATTCTACCATTTTCAGCTTAAGCTGTCTTAGCTGGGTTTTCAGCGATGCATCGTAGAGCCAGAAACCAATCCTGACCTGAACCCCTCCGAGAATTCCGCTGTCGATCGAAAAATTCGGAAGTATGGTCTTTTCGGTTTTTTCTTCAAGCCTTGTGACGATTTTCGCTTTTAACTCGGCCGGCAGTTCAACTGCTGATATAATATCAACAGGCAATCTGTTTTTGATCGTGTTGTATTGTATTTCAAACTGCATGATGATACTCTGCAGGAGCGATTCGCGGTTCTTATCGGTAAGCAGGATAAGGAATTTCAGCACAAGCTCGCCGATTTTATCTGCAAAAATGCTTTCGATGATCTTTTTCTTGTGCACGTTGCTCACAACCGGGTTCTGAAGCAGGTTGCGAAACTCGCGCGACACTTTGATGCAGGAGGAAACGGTCTGCAGGTCTTCCTTTGCTTTATCCAGCAAGCCACCTTCTGAGGCAACCTCGATAAGCGCGTGAGCATATCTTTTTGATACTTTTTGCTCTGTCATGTTTTATATCTTAATTTTTGGGCAGTTTATCAATACTATCTTCAATCAATTTAAAGTCTTTTTCTTTGTCAAGTTTGGATTCAAGAATCAACTCGGCGGCAGAGACAACGAGGTTTGCCACCTCGGAGCGCAGCTGCTTTAGTGCCAATTCTTTATTCTGTTCGATCTCCCTGGCGGCTTCTTCCACTTTGCGGCGCTTCATGGCCTCGGCTTCTTCCGTTGCTTTGCGGATGAAGGCATCGGCCTGGTCGCGCCCTTTTGCCACAATGGAAGCCATTTGCGATTGTGCCTGGTCGAGCTTATTAATGCTTTCCCGGAGGGTTTCCTGTGCTTTGGCGTTGGCCGCGCGAGCGGCTTCGATCGAGTCGTTTATGCCGTCTTCTCTCTTCTGCAGCCCTTTCATTATTGGCTTGACGGCAAATTTGCCGATCAGAAAGAGGAAGATCAGGAAGTTCACGAACGTCCAGATCATCAAGCCCGGCGATACGTTTAATAGATTTTCCATTGATGTCCCAAACGGAATATTAAATAATAAAACCCCGGACTGTCTCATAAACCCGAATTTGCAGGAATTTCACCCCGAAAGCCTTGCCGCGCCGCGGCGAAAAGCTCTGCAAGGCAAACCATGCAGAGGGATCAGATCCAAGCCGTAACAACGGCTTTTGCATCACATTCGACTTATGAGACAGCACGAAGTGATAATCAAATTTATTTAATCGCGAGCAACAAGCAAATTACAGCTGCAAAAAGGGCAACGCCCTCGATAAGAGCTGCGGCGATAATCATAGTTGTGCGGAAATCGCCTGCTGCTTCGGGCTGGCGTCCGCTTGCCTCGAGTGCGGCCGAAGCCAGTTTACCAATACCCATTCCGGCTCCAAACACGGTGAATCCGGCTCCAAGTCCTGCGGCCAAGTAAGCTAATGAGGAAGCATCCATTATTTAACCCCTGCTATAAGAATGAATAATAACAGCTAAAAACAAAACTTTTATTAGTGAGACTCTTCAGTATCAAATCCATGCTCGCCAATGGCGAGCCCGACAAACACAGCCGTCAGCATAGTGAAAACGTATGCCTGGATGAAAGCCACGAGCGTCTCGAGCGCGTAGATAAACAAGGAGAAGCCGACTGTTATCGGAGCGATTACAAGCGACTTGAAGAAGAATATCAACCCGATAAGGCAAAGAATAATCACGTGGCCTGCAGTCATGTTCGCGAATAGACGAATTGTCAGAGCGAATGGCTTCGTGAACATGGACAATATTTCGATGGGCACCATAATGGGCGCAAGCCACCAAGGCGCACCGCCAAGAAGGTGATGCAGCCAGGCCCCGAGCCCGGCTTCCCTGATAGCGGTCCAGTTGATAACAAAAAACGCGATAATGGCGAGCGCGGCAGTCACCGCCAGATTGCCCGTGGCGGAATGGCCGCCGGGAATCAAACCGAAAAGGTTCATCACGAGAATGAAGAAAAAGAGTGCGATAAAATAGGGGAGCAGGCGGCGCACGGTTTTTTCGCCCGGAATGTTGGGCATCACTATTTCGTCTCTGACGTAGCAGATCACCGTTTCCAGCATATTCTGGAATCCCTTCGGAGCTTTATCGGTATCCTTTTTATATTTTTTCGCGACTTTCATGAATGAAAACAAGAGGATGAGCATGGTAAGCCATTGGAAAAGCACAAGCGAAGTTATTGATAGATCCAGCATTGGCGCCTGGTGATCGCTTGAGCGGACGGGCTTGTGGTGTACCATTTTGTAGAGACCGGCCTCCTCCATTGCTTTTTGTGATGTATAGAAATGAAAACCATCATCAATGAATATCATCGGCAGATCGAGATGGAAGGCATTATAGAAACTGTAGCCGTAATGATCGCCGATATTTTTGCTCAGGATCTCGGAGAAGATGTTGTTCTCTGCTGCTGCAGGGTGCCCGGAATGAGCCGTGTCCGCGGCTGTAGTCTGGTTGCCGGCGCCGTTTGCCGGTGCCGGTGTGTTTGTGATGTCATTGTGCCCTTGATTGCTTTCAGCCATATATTTTGCCTTACAATTTT
>CAZIHB010000198.1:0-5037 GCA_964538535.1 uncultured Hyphomicrobiales bacterium
ATGTGTTCACGTATCAGGGCGATGGCGACCTTACTGCTATCGGAACGGGCGAAACTATTCACGCTGCTAACCGTGGCGAGAATATACTTACTATTTTCATCAACAACGGCATCTATGGCATGACGAGCGGCCAGATGGCACCAACGACTCTCGAGGGCGTGGTGACAACTACCACTCCTTACGGCAGGGACACCAAGCTGAACGGATTCCCGATCAAGATCGGCAATCTGCTTGCTCAGCTTCCGGGCGTTGCCTACGTCACTCGCCAGGCTGTAAACACTCCGGCTAACGCCAGAAAGGCAAAAAAAGCCCTTCGCAAGGCTCTCGAGTATCAGAAACAGGGTTTGGGATACTGCCTTGTCGAGATCGTGTCGAACTGCCCTTCGAACATGAAAATGACTGCTCTGCAGGCCAACAAGTTCGTCGAAGAAAAGATGATTCCGTTCTATCCGCTTGGCGACATTAAAGTACCGGAGGAAAAATAACATGACTCAAGAAGCTATATTTTCAGGTTTTGGCGGGCAGGGCGTGCTCTCGATGGCTAAAATTCTTGCCTATGCCGGAATGATTGAAAACAAGGAAGTATGCTGGATGCCGTCATACGGCCCGGAAATGAGAGGCGGCACTGCCAACGCCACCGTTATCGTTTCCGATAATCCCATCAGCTCGCCTGTTATTGCAACCTATGATACTGTTGTCGCACTTAATCAGCCTTCCGTCGAGAAGTTCGAAGCAAGGGTGAAACCGGGCGGCCATTTCTTCTATGATTCAACCAACATTCTTAATCCTCCGACCCGCAAGGACATTCATATCCATGCTATCCCCGCGAGCGAAGAATGCGTCAAACTGAAGAACATGAAGGTTATGAACATTCTCATGCTTGGCGCCATGGTCGGTGCTACGAAAGTTGTCGATCTGGAAACCATCATCGAAGCTCTCAAGAAAGTTCTACCGGAACGCGCCCATAAGACGATTCCGCTGAACCGCCAGGCTTTGGAAATCGGTATGAGCTATATCAAATAGGTTCATTTCGTAGGATTAATACATACAGCGGCCCGAAGAAATTCGGGCTTTTTTTTTCGGGGGGGAAAGCATCACGGGGCTTATCAGCTGCGCTTGAAGGAAGTCGAGTGATTTCTGCTGCATAATTGAACAGCCTGCATTATAGTTTTAACAACTGAATTATTAAATTTTCTCTATCATACAATAACTTGGACAAATTGCCGACGATAGAAAAAATTGTACTAATAGATTTCAATTCTTTCTCTCACAAGTTCTTATACAATTTCTTTATTTATTGAATTCAAATCAGATATGCAAAAATATATGTCAGAATCCATGCATTTTTCTGCCTGATGGCATATCTAATTTTCAAGAGATTATGCGGCTTAGAAGGAGAATCAATGAAATATTTCATTAACATCGCGGTTCTTGTTTTCATGGCAAGCATACTTTCAGTGATAGCTGCTCAAGAAGAAAATCCGGACTCATCTGCTAAAAAGCGGAAGGGTCGGCTTGGTTTGGAAATTGGTTCTCGTTCTTCGTCTTTATTTCCGGAGTTAAAACGCACGCTAAGCATCGGTGTATCATATTACTACAGTGTCGGCAAAAGCACCTGCCTCGGGTTCAACTCGAATTATCAATGTTTCAAAGATAAATCAGGAAGTGACAAAGCATCGATCTATATTATTCCAGCCACGTATGGCTTCAAATATTATTTATCCTCGAAAGATATTCAACCATATTTTGGGATCGACGGCGGTATCTTCATATTGGTATTCACAGCGAACTTGAATAATTTTCCGATAATTTTATTCGGGGTTGGATACGGGTTCCTTTTGAAAGCAGGTACGCGTATTCCGGTTAACTCAGTGATCGATTGCGACATCAATTTTAAATATTACATTATACCGATAGACACCGGATTTATGCAATTGATGTACGGGCTTAATGCCGGCCTCAGCTTCGCTGTATAAATCCTGATCATGTTACCCTTAAGTCTTTAAATAACTAACAAACAACAATTTACCAATAAAATTAAAAGAGGAGATACCGCGGCATCGCGGAAGCTCCTCTTATTATAATGTCAGACTGTTTGAGCAGACTCTGCCCTACTCTATAATCACCGGTATATTGTCAATCCCAAACCCCATGCTAATGCTGAGATTATACATACCCGCAGGCAAATCGGGCAATAAAACACGTGTTTCAAACTCATTCATGGTGCCTGACTGTACGTTTTGACTCATAACAAGGTTGCCTGCCAAATCGTACATCTTCAAATAAATCATGGCCCCGGGATGCTTGATCTTTGCAAATCGCAGCACGAGGTAATCCTTAGCGGGAAGAGGCGCTGCCGTTGGCACAAATTCGTCGCCGCAATTGCAGTCACCGGCCACCGAACTGCCCTGCCTGCCGGTGGCAGTCAATTCAACCGTAGCCTCGCTGTTGAAGTAATCGTTAGATTTAATAATCAGATTAGCTTTATATACTTTCTCGGCTGAAGGGGCAAACCTGATATTCAGTGAAGAAGAGGAAGAAGTGGCAACTTCAAGCGGCAGGCTCAGCCCGTCGAAAGAAAATACTCCCTCGTCCGGCGACAACGAAATATCCGAAATCTTGAGCGGTGCATTTCCGTTATTCTGAATTTTCAGGGTTTTGTCCTTCTTTGCGCCAATCTCAGCCGTAAAGAAGTTGAGCTTATCAACCACAGCGATGACCGGCGCCGGCCCTGCTGCAACCGCGTTCACCGGTATCACCAGTTCGGGCATATTATATGCATCCGAGCTTATTGACAGCTTTGCCGAATAGTATTTAACCTTGTCGGGCATAAATCTGAAATTAATCGCCAGGGAGTCGCCCGGTGCCAGCTTTTCCGGTATTGATTCGGAGTATTTGAAATATAATGAATCAGCACCTGAAATCAGCATACTCTTCAGGTTCAGATCCAGCTCGCCCACGTTCTTAATCACGAGAGTTTCAATTGAGAGGGAATCGATATGAGCAGATTTATAGTTCAAAGTGTCCCTGCTGCAGGCAATCATCGGTTTTTCCTCATAGCCGGCCGCCTTTATGCTGATCTGCGCCTTCGGCTCGTTGTCGGCATCGGATACAACCCCGAGAGCTGCAGTATATATCTTTCTTACTTTTGGCGCGAACCTGATTTGAATATGAGCAGTGTCATTCGTCTTGATTTTAATCCCACCTTCAACGGGCGTAAGAATTTCAAAAATTCCGTTTTCTTCCTGCGTCATACTTAAAGATGAAATTGTCAGATCTTTGCTGCCCGAGTTTAATACTTTTAAGTCATATACCCTGGTCGAATCCTTATACGTTTCGGGAATAAAGGGATGCGGATCGATGAAAGAGATCAGGGAATAGGCAGCATCGTTATTGCGTATAAAACCGGCCTTGCCGTTCTCATTAATTTCTGATATCACGTTCATCGCGGGGTATTTCACCGTGGTGGTCTGCAGTGATTTATTCGGCCAACGAACCACGATCGAGTCTATCCTGTCCGTGCCGAATCCGAAATTCTGAATGAAGGGCTGCACGCCTGCAAAATGCCCCAGCCCGGACTGAACCTCACGAATCTGAGTGCGCCCCTCGGAATATGTGGTTATCCTGGAGCCGATTGCCGACTTATTGCAATCCGCCGGAGGGTCGAGCTTTACGGAGACCCAGTTACTTTTGCCGCCAATGAAGTTCTCGAGCAATTCTACCTGCATATGCTCAACCACCTTTATAGTATCATGGTCAAGTACGGAATCGCGCTTCAGGTGGCTGACAAAAATATCCTGATCGCCATCGAGGTCGAAATCGCACGGTTCGATTGAATGCCCCTCACGAAGCACGGTTTTGAAGCCGAGCTTATCGGTGATCTCGTTGAAATTGCCCTTTTCGTCCTGCTTCAGGAAATAAATGCGGCACTGCCCATTGACGTTAGTACCCGAGGCAGCATCGCTATACCCGGTCTGGCCTATCAGCGCGTCGAGCTTTCCGTCGGCATCGAAATCTATCCAGGATCCGCCGTCATCACCGCAATGTGTGATGGAAGCCGGCACATCGCGCTTAAGCCTGTCAAGATCCCAAGTCAGCTTGTAATTGTTTTTCGCCCCCTCGTTTATCGTCACGTGCGTGTGTCCCTCATTGGGGTCCAAGCCTCCATGCACGTTGACCTGCAGCAAATCCATATCCCCGTCATTGTCAAAATCGCCGGGAAGGGCTTCCCACTGGCAGAGAGCCTGGCCGTGGTCCCCGCCAATTTTCTGTGCGGTATAGCCTGTCTCGTTGCTGACGTCGGTAAAAGTTCCGTTCTTGTTGTTTCTGAACAAGCTGCCGCCCGACCTGCAATAAGGTGATGTTATTATGTCCTGCCAGCCATCGTTGTTCCAATCAGTAACGTTGACGCCATACATGGGCTGCACCACGCTCTCGATGCCGGAATTCTTCACCTGCGTGAAAGTTCCGTCTCCATTGCCTTTCAGCAAGGCATCAGGCATCTTGAAGCCGTTTTGATTGATCTTCTGGTTCGAATTATAGTCAGAAAACCATGTTGACATGTATAAATCAATTTTCCCGTCGTAATCATAGTCCAGGAATGATAACCCGGTGCAATTCACAAGCCCGACGGGCAACGTGTCAACAAGCTTCAAATCTGTCAGGCCGCTGCTCTGAACCATTGTGAAATGCCCCTTGCCATCATTGAGCAAAACCTCTGTCCTGTCTCCGGGATCGTTTTTCCCCGCGTAGTATTCCAGGCGGTGGTAATAGATGGATGTGACAACATCGATGTCGCCATCGTTGTCAATGTCGGCAAGCGAGGTAACATCAACAATTCTCCCGGTTTTATCGGGCAATCGGTTTTTGTTGATCCCGGATTCCTCCGTGAAATCGACAAATTTACGCTTTGTCCTGGCCCCCGGATCATTATTAGGTACGTTGAGGAAAACGCCGATATGGTTGCGGCAGATATCGCCCGTGCCCCATATCAGGTCAGGATAATTATCGCCATTGATATCAACGCACATGATGCGG